>JAZORP010000055.1:0-18828 GCA_045656665.1 Acutalibacteraceae bacterium
GTGCAAAGACCGGGGAATTTGTCGGCATACTTTGTCCAGTCAAACTTGCCTGAGTCTACAATACAGCCGCCAACGCCGCTGCCGTGACCGTCCATATACTTGGTGGTGGAATGGGTCACGATATCAGCGCCCCATTCAAACGGGCGGCAGTTAACAGGGGTTGCGAAGGTGTTGTCAATAATAAGCGGAACACCGTGGGAGTGGGCGGCATTTGCAAATTTTTCGATATCAAGCACATTGAGCGCCGGATTTGCTATAGTCTCACCGAATACGGCCTTGGTGTTTTCCTTGAAAGCGGCGTTTAGCTCGTCTACAGAACAATCAGGGGAAATAAAGGTAAAGTCTATTCCCATCTTCTTCATAGTCACAGCAAAGAGGTTGTAGGTTCCACCGTAGATAGCCGAAGAACAAACAACATGGTCACCACAAGAAGCAATATTAAATACAGAATAAAAGGAAGCCGCCTGACCTGAGGAGGTAAGCATTGCGGCCGAGCCACCCTCAAGCTGGCAGATTTTCGCGGCCACCGTGTCACAAGTGGGATTTTGCAGTCGGGAATAAAAATAACCGCTTGCCTCTAAGTCGAAAAGCTTTCCCATATCCTCGCTGGTGTTATATTTAAAGGTTGTGCTTTGAATAATCGGTATCTGCCGCGGCTCGCCGTTGCCGGGGGTATAACCGCCTTGGACACATTTAGTTGCTATTTTCATATTGGTCACTCCAAATTAAAACTTTTGATTAAATTTATATAACTACATATATTTAGTATACTCATTATTTCGCCTTCGTCAAGGCTTAAGGTGAAAAACTTTTAATATGAAATTTTGGTGTTTTTGATTGCTGGGGTAAAACCCTCAAAAAACATTGCACCTAATAGAATAGTGAGATTAAATGAGGCAAGAAAAAGGCGCGTCTGTGCAGACACGCCTTTTTTATATAGGGATTTAGGTTATCTTTCTTTAGCAAAACGGTATGATGCCATGATGCCTAATCCACCCAAAACTAAAGTAATCATAAACAGATAAACTGCACTACTTTGGCCTGTTTTGGGAATCTCATTCTTGGAGGCATCATTCTTTGGAGTATCGGGCTGAGCTACAGTATCGCCCACGCTGCCTGCGGTGGTCTTGGCGGCTAGTGTGTAAACACTAAAATGGTCGGTTTCAAAGGTTGCAAATGTCTTATCATCGTTAAAAGTAACGGTGTGTGGTGTAACGTTGTTGTTTGCATCAACGTAGTAAACAACAAGGTCCTTACCTGCAAGTTCTGAAGAAACGGGGATAGAAACCTTGAAATTGCCGCTATCGGGTTTTGTTACGTTGCTGTCAAGCGTTGCGGAGTGAAGTTTGATGTCAAAGGTTTCGTGTGCGCCAACGTTCAAAACTTCCATAACCTTTTCGTAATCGGCACCCTCAGTCAATTTTTCAACCGAGATAGTGGTGTCAAGCGGTAGGGCGGAAGAATCAAGACTTACAGAAACGTTTGTGTTAAGGTCAACTGTTTTAAGCGTGGGAACGTCCATCTTTGTGTCGTCTTTATCAATGATGAAATCGAACTGAGTGTCCTTGCCGACAACCTTTGCATTAAAGACGAAATCGCCCTCTGCATTGTTGAGGAAAGCATGGTCGCCGCCGTCTTGATAGGAGTCGATATATTGTTGTTTATAGGTGGGATTTGTATCAATAATATACTGACAATCCATAATTATAAACCAATCTTTTTCGTTATCGGGTTTTGCCATTTCGGCAGTCAAATTGGCTTGTGCCTCGGCGAGTTGACTGTCATATCTTGCAATTTCTTCGTTATAATAATCGGTTATGGTATAGTCCTTTGCGGTAACGGTGATTTTGCCCTTGCCGATATAATCGTCAATTTTCTTCTGTGCCGCTGCCAAAAGCGCATCTTTGGTGTTTGCAGTGTTTTCGGGAACGTAGACTACGTGTTCGCCACGTGCGCCAAGCATACCCGCAGAGAAATAAACCTTGCCATCGTGCATAAGTTTTGCAGAGCCGATTGTTTCGGTGTAGAACGGTGCGCTTCCGCCGCCGCGTGTTTCAACCTCTAACGTGAAGTTTGCGTTGTTGAAAATAGATTTCAATTCGCCCGAATAGTTAGCGAACGAATCACTTTCAGAATCGGGATTATAATTGCTATAATAGTTTACAAGTTCCAAATCAGAAACTGAGAACCAATTTCTGTCTTCGGGGAACTTTTCAATATAAGTCTCGGCAACGTCAAGCACCTTTTCATCATAGTTCCATACAACGTTAACTGCGTGGACTTCTTCCCACGGTGTATCCATATTTATACCGATTTCACAGGTTTTGAAATCCTTTGAAAATGTTTCGGGATTGAAACTGATTTCGGGGTTTTCGTAATAAAGCGATTCGGCGAGTAAGAAAAGTGCTTCATCTTCTATAGATTTCGGCGGTGCGTAGTCAAAGGTGATAGTGTTGTTCGGTACGAGTTTTTTGAACAAGTCGCTTGTTTCTTTCTCGCGAACGTAGTAAAAATTACCTACGTTACAGGCGAATTTTCCCGCAGCCGCATGGTCGCGTATATCGCTTGTAAATCTACCGCTGTTTATTACAAGTGTGCCGTATTCGGGAACGCCAACTGTTTCCATATTGATTGCGTCAACAATACCGTCACACATAACGTTAGTGAATGTAACTACAGTTCCGGGTGTAGCGTAGCATACAGCATCTTCTGCTGCGGAGAAATATTTACCGCCGTTAATGATAAGATTAAATGTTTTTGTATGGGTTTGGTTTTTTTCATCCCAAAGACCGTTATCAAGGCGAATTACACCCATACCGTAAGTTTCGGAGTTGGCGGTCAAAGAGGATACGTTATCAGAGTTAATAGTAATATTACCGTCAATCGCCAAAATAACGGGGCAGCACTCTGCCGTTGTGGAAATCTGTGCATTTTTAAGGTTGAACGTTACGTCTTTTGTATCAATATAAATTGACTCGGCAAGTCCCAACATAACGTTCTCAATAGTGATTTCACCGCTGCCGCCAACGGGGATAGCATCAATCGCGGCTCTGATTTCTTCTTCTGTGTCAATAACGTTGTCGCTCTCGGCAAAAGCAGTGACCGCGCCAAGCGACAAAACAAGTGAAAGCGCTAAAATACAGGATAAAACTTTGCTGAATGCTGTTTTCATAAAATTTCCTCCTTATGTATATATACATATATATAATACGACTTGACGCATAAGTTGTCAAGGGGGGCGGTACCCATAGGGTAGAGCCAAAATCCCGAATGCGTAAGCGTTCAACCTTGATAAATTAGCAGAACAGACAAACCGTTCAAGAAACGAATTGATAAATATTTTGTTGGATTATGCCATCGAAAATAGTGAGGTAAAATAAGTAAAGCACCTGAAACCAAGTTTGGAATCAGGTGCTGTTTTTATTGTTTAGATTTAACTGTATTCACTGATGAAATCAGAATTACACGAATGCTTGTGCAAGCGGAATCAAGAGTTTTATAGGTTGCTTCGTCAATATGATTCGTTTTATATAAGAGTTCAAGCCAGTATCCAGTTTCGTTGGCTTCTTTGAGAGCTATTTGGAGTTTTGATACAAAGTCTGCTTTACCATGTGCATACTGTGCTTCGCGGATACTTGCGCCGATAGAAGTGGCTGACCTGCCGATTTGATTGGAAATGATGTTTTCTTTTTTGAGTTTGAGTTCTTTGACGAGGTTAATTATAGATACGGCGAAGTCCATAGACTGAACTGATAATTTATCATCACGCATATTAGGCACCTACTTTCAAATTTAGTATAGCATAAACTTTAAGTTTTGTAAATGAAGCATTTGCCTTGCAAATATGAAGCGGTGGCTTTGCCACCATGATGCAAATTCGCTTTGCGAATTTATGAAGCAAAGCGTTCCTTATCGTGCCGCAGGCACACTTCATTAGCGTAAACGTCTTCATAGCCGAAGGCTGCTTCATGTTCCCAACGGGAACGCTTCATTCCACCAAACAAAAAAGACTTGCTAAAAGCAAGTCTTTTTGTTTGGTGGGAGAGGACGGATTCGAACCATCGAAGCAATCATGCAGCAGATTTACAGTCTGTCCCCTTTGGCCACTCGGGAACTCTCCCATATTAAATTGAATGGAGCTGGTGGACGGACTCGAACCCCCGACCTGCTGATTACAAATCAGCTGCTCTACCAACTGAGCTACACCAGCGTTGAGCCTGCCCAATGGGCACCTTGATAATATACCACACTAATTTATCAATGTCAAGAAATATTTTTGTAATTTGCTATACCTTTTTGTCAACATAACATATCTTTACAAAAATTAAAAATGTGGTATACTGTTTATATGCTTTATTAAGTTGAGTATATTTAAAATAATACTATATTTGTTTACAAATTTGTGGTACAATATCAGTATTATAAGTTTGGCAATAAATGAGAGGTAAGTTTATGGGTTTACTAAGGGCTATATTCGGAGATTACAGCCAAAAGGAAATAAAAAGAATAATGCCGCTTGTGGATAAAATTTTAGGGCTTGAAGAGGAGTATAAAGCCCTTTCCGATGAGGAGTTGCGCCACAAAACCGTAGAATTTAAGGAGCGTTTAGCTAACGGTGAGACCTTGGACGATATTTTGCCCGAGGCTTTTGCCGCTTGCCGCGAGGCGGGTGATAGGGTGCTTGGGATGCGTCACTTTCCGGTGCAGCTTATAGGCGGAATCATTCTGCATCAGGGTAGAATTGCTGAAATGAAGACCGGCGAGGGTAAAACTTTGGTTGCCACCTTGCCGGCTTATCTAAACGGCTTATCGGGGAAAGGCGTTCACATTGTGACGGTCAACGACTATCTCGCAAAGCGCGACTCCGAGTGGATGGGCAAGCTTTACAGATTTATGGGGCTTAGCGTGGGGCTTATTATCCACGGCATGGACCACGATGCTAAGAAAAAGGCGTATGAAGCAGACATAACCTACTGCACCAACAACGAATTGGGCTTTGATTATCTGCGCGACAATATGGTGACCTACAAGGAAGAAAAGGTCCAGAGAGAGCATAATTTTGCCATTGTGGACGAGGTGGACTCTATACTCATAGACGAGGCGAGAACCCCGCTTATCATCTCGGGTCAGAGCAATAAATCGACCGATCTTTACATTCAGGCCAACAGCTTTGCCCGCTCGCTTAAAATGGTGAAGGTCAAGGAGATGGACGACAAGGCCAGCGACGATATCACAAATTATGACGGAGACTATGTTGTGGACGAAAAGGCCCACACCGCAACCCTAACACCCGAGGGTGTTAAAAAAGCCGAAAGTTATTTCAATATTGAAAACCTTAACGACACCGAAAACATTGCTATTGCGCACCATATTAATCAGGCCATCAGAGCCTACGGTGTTATGAAGCGAGACGTTGACTATGTAGTCAAGGACGGTGAGGTTATCATCGTTGACGAATTTACCGGCCGTCTTATGTACGGCAGAAGGTATAACGAGGGGCTGCATCAGGCTATTGAAGCAAAGGAAGGTGTTCAGGTCGCAAAGGAGTCTAAAACCCTTGCGAACATCACTTTCCAAAATTTCTTCCGTCTTTACAGCAAGCTTTCAGGTATGACCGGAACAGCCATGACCGAGGAGGCAGAGTTTCAAGAGATTTACAGGCTTGATGTTATCGAGATACCCACCAACAAGCCTTTGGCGCGTGTGGATGAAAATGATGTTGTTTATAAAACCGAAAAGGCAAAGTTTTTGGCCGTTATAGACAAGATAATTGCTTGCCACGAAAAAGGTCAGCCGGTCCTTGTGGGCACCGTGACCATAGAAAAATCCGAGCTTTTATCGGCTATGCTTAAAAAGCGCGGAGTTAAGCATAATGTTCTCAATGCAAAGCACCACGAAAAGGAAGCCGAGATTATAGCTCAGGCAGGAAAATCAGGCGCGGTAACTATTGCCACCAACATGGCCGGCCGCGGTACCGATATTATGCTTGGCGGTAACGCAGAGTATCTCGCAAAAGCAGAACTTCGCCACGAGGGCCTCAGTGAAGAAATGATAATAGAGGCCACCGGATTTGCCGAGACCGAGGATAAGGACATTATCGCAGTCAGAGAAAAGTACCAAGAATATTACAATAAATACAAGCTCGAGATAGCTCCCGAAGCCGAAAAGGTAAGGCAGGCAGGCGGGCTTGCCATTATAGGAACCGAGCGCCACGATTCCAGACGAATAGACAATCAGTTGCGAGGCCGCGCAGGCCGTCAGGGAGACCCCGGAAACACACAATTCTTCGTTTCTTTGGAGGACGATTTGATGCGCCTCTTCGGCGGTGAGCGTATATCCACTATCATGGAAACCCTCAGGGTGGAAGAAAACACACCTCTGGAGAGCGGCATGCTTTCTCGCACCATTGAAGGAGCACAAAAGAAGAAGGAGGGCATGAACTTCGCCATCCGTAAGAATGTGCTGCAGTATGACGATGTTATGAACAAGCAACGCGAGCTGATATATGCCCAGCGTAACAAGGTGCTTGACGGTGAAGAACTAAAGGGCACCATTCTCAAGATGATAGACGAAACCGTCGACGCTTACTGCGGAATTTATTTAGCAGATGCCATCCACGATAATTGGGATTTAAAAGGTCTGAGGGAATACTTCCTCGGCTGGATAACCGAAAAAGATGATTTCAATTTCACGACTGTCGAGCTCGGCAACACCTCCAAAGAGGAGATAGCCGATAGCTTAAAGGCCAAGGCGCGCGAGAATTACGATCGCCGCGAGGCTGAATTCGGCAGTCAGGTAATGCGCGAGATAGAGCGGGTAATGTTGCTAAGAAGCGTTGATATAAACTGGATGGATCATATCGATGCTATGGATCAGTTGCGCCACGGTATAGGGCTGAGGGCCTACGGTCAGCACGATCCCGTTGTTGAATACAGAAACGACAGCTTTGATATGTTTGAAGCGATGACCACCGCTATCAGGGAGCAGACCTCAAAATTAGTGCTCACTGTTCGTGTTCGCAGAGATGAAGAGGTCAAGAGAGAAAAGGTCGCAAAAGAGACATCGGGCGGCAACAAGCCGCTGACCGTAAAAGGCAAAGGTGTGGTTGGCAAAAACTCACTATGCCCGTGCGGCAGCGGTAAAAAGTACAAGCGTTGCTGTGGCAAGGATATAGACTGATTTTTGTGGGGTGATTATTTGGAGAAGATACTGCTGCATTGCTGTTGCGCGCCATGCTCAGTTTCTTGCGTGGAGCCTATGAGGCAGGAAGGAATAGAGCCTGTGGCTTTTTGGTATAATCCGAATATTCATCCCTTTAAGGAGTACGAGGCCAGACGAGATTGCCTGATAGAGTATTGCAAAGCTCAGGATATGACTCTTATTGTAAATGAAAATTACGGCCTGCGCGATTTTGTAAAGCAGGTAGCTGCCGATATTGACGGCAGATGTGTTTTCTGCTATGAGCACCGCCTGGAAGAAACGGCAAAATATGCCGCCGAGAGGGGTTTTAAGGCTTTCTCTTCAACACTTCTCGCAAGTCTTTATCAGGACCATAAGGCTATAGCCGCTGCGGCGCAAAAATATGCCGATAAATACGGTGTGGAATTTCTTTACAGGGATTTCCGCCCGAATTTCAGGCTATCAAATCAAAAGGCCCGCCAGCAGGGACTTTACATGCAGAAATATTGCGGCTGTGTTTTTTCTGAAGAAGACAGATACAAAAAACAGATAGACCGCGATGTGGAAAAATTTAAAGAATAATAACAAAAAACACCGTAGATAAAAAGGAATCTACGGTGTTTTATTTTTTTAAAAATGATAATTATATGTTTTGGGTTAAGGAGGATATAAATCTTATAATATCACTTATAACCTCATTCCGGCAGGTGTCATTAAGGATTTCGTGGCGGCAGTTTTCGTAAAGCTTGATTTGAACCTTTGCGCCCGAGGCGGTCAGGCGGTCATAGACCTGTTTTACACCCTTGCCGTAGTCTCCGACAGGGTCGCTGTCACCCGAGATCAGAAGAATAGGGAGGTCTTTGCGAATCTTTTTAAACCATTCTTTTCGGTTAGCCATTTGGCAAAGCTTTATAAGATCCTGCATAGCAGATACTGTGAATTTGAAGGTGCAAAACTTATCTAGAGAATATTTTTCTATAAAGTCGGGTTCTTTTGTCAGCCAATCGTATTGCGATATATTTTCAAAACGCTTATTGTATGAACCAAAAGCCATTTTATCGACCGTTTTTGAAATAAACCTATTGCCTTTAAACAGCTTAATGGCGTTAGTTAGCAAGAGACCTATACCTGCAAGCGGATTTTTCCCTCCGGTGCC
Source organism: Acutalibacteraceae bacterium (assembly GCA_045656665.1). GTDB lineage: Bacteria > Bacillota > Clostridia > Oscillospirales > Acutalibacteraceae > UBA737. The sequence continues at coordinate 8,336 of JAZORP010000055.1, forward strand.
GCAGATTATAAGTTTATCAAAATTTTCAGGAAAACTTTCCGCCGCAAGCCTTGCTATAAAAGATCCCATCGAATGGCCCATAAGGGTAAGCTTTTTATCGGGGTAGAGGTTCTTTACTGCATTTGCAAAGGCATCAACATCTTTTACAAGATATTTCCAACCGTCGGAATGAGAAATGAAGCCAAGCTCCGAATCATTCTTAGCGGTTCTGCCGTGGCCTAAATTATCAAAGCCGAAGGCAACAAAACCGTGTTCTGCGGCGGCCGACATTAAAGCATCATATCTCAAAATATGCTCGGTCATACCGTGAACAACCTGCAAAAGCCCTTTGATTCGGCCCTCGGGGATATAAATTTTGCCGCGGAGGGTATGTATGTTGTCGGTGCTGTTTACCGAGAACTCCTTGATCTCAAAAGACATACAGCTCATCCTTTCGAAAAAACCTTCTTAGGTTATAGGTTTATATCTCGCCATACCGACGGCGTTTTGCCAACCAAGGCAAAGCTCGTTGCGGCGGGCAGCGGTCACAGAGGGGGAAAATTCCGTCTTAGCAGAAGAAATATCCAGTATTTCCAATTTGTCTTTCCAAAATCCTACTGCAAGCCCTGCCAAAAAAGCGGCACCTAATGCGGTGGCCTCGGCAGAATCAGGGCAAATGACACTGACACCAGAGATATCGGCTTGAAACTGCATCAAAAAATTATTTCGCGCGGCGCCGCCGTCTGCCCTGATAGCACCGATATTTATCCCGCTGTCAGACCGAAGCGCGGTTAAAAGATCGTTTGTTTGATAGGCGATAGACTCAAGCGCGGCTCTGACAATATGATTTTTATTACTGCTTCTTGTGAGGCCGGATATCGTGCCCCTGGCATACATATCCCAATAGGGTGCGCCCAGCCCTGAAAAGGCCGGCACGATATATACACCGCCGTTATCCGGGACAGAAAGGGCGCAGGCTTCGCTTTCTGAGGAGGTTGAAATAAGCTTTAATTCATCGCGAAGCCATTGAACGACTGCACCGCCTATAAAAACACTGCCCTCCAAAGCGTAGGCTATATCTTCATTTTTAGGAGATGCGGCAATTGTAGTAATGAGGCCGTTTTTGCTTTCGACCGCACACTTTCCCGTATACATCAGCAAAAAGCAACCTGTGCCGTAGGTATTTTTAATATCACCCTCAAAAAAGCAGCGCTGGCCGAAGAGGGCTGCCTGCTGATCACCGGCAATGCCTGAAACGGGAATCTTTTGACCGAGAATATCTATATCCCCGTATATTTCGCTGCTGGATTTCACCTGCGGCAGCATACTTTCGGGGATATCTAATATTTCGAGGAGCTTTTTGTCCCAGCAGAGCTTGTGGATATCAAAAAGCATTGTTCTGGATGCGTTTGTATAATCGGTGATGTGAAGCTTCCCGCCGGAAAGCTTCCAAATAAGCCAGGTGTCGATCGTGCCGAATAGCAGATCTCCGTTTTGAGCCTTTTCTCTGGCAAAGGGAACATTATCAAGAATCCATTTGATTTTTGTGGCGCTGAAATATGCGTCTATTAAAAGACCGGTGGTCTTCTTTATGTAATCCTCGTATCCGTCAGATTTCAGCTGTTCGCAAATATCAACTGTGCGGCGGCATTGCCACACGATCGCATTACAAATAGGTTTGCCGGTCGATTTTTCCCAAACAACGGTGGTCTCACGCTGATTGGTGATACCTACTGCGGCAATTTCGCTTGGGTCTGCGCCCGAATTTAAGACTGCCTCCCTTAACACAGAGGTTTGGGCAGAAAAAATCTCTAGAGCATCGTGCTCAACGAAACCGTGCTTTGGATAGATTTGGGCAAATTCGCGCTGGGCTACCGAAACGGGATTGCCTGATTTATCAAAAAGTATTGCTCGGGCGCTGGTTGTGCCCTCGTCTAAAGCTAAAATATACTTTTTCATATCAGTTTTCCTTGATTATTCTCGGCACTCTAGAAGTGATGTCACACACAATTTCATAGTTGATTGTTCCGCAAAGGGCGGCCAATTCCTCTACGGGGTGGTTTTTTCCGAACAAGATAACCTCATCGCCGATATTGACATCGCCTATTAGGGAGACATCGACTGTCATTTGGTCCATACAAACACGGCCTAAAATGGGAGCTTTTTTACCCTTTATAAGCACATAGCCTTTGCCCGAAAGGAGCCGCGGATAACCGTCTGCATAGCCGATGGCAACGGTTGCGATTTTCATATTTTCAGATGCGGTAAAGGTTCTCCCGTAGCTGACAGTGTCACCCGGGCGGATATCCTTGACCATAGTGACCACCGATTTTAAGGTCATCACGGGAATAAGGCCATGCACTCGGCCTTTGGAAGCCGGATCGAGCCCGTAAAGGATAATTCCGGGGCGGCAGATGTCAAGGTGCTTATCAGGGTCGGCTAGTGTGGCTGCGGAGTTGCAGCAATGGCAAAGTTTCGGATTAAGCCCCGCTTTATTAAACCGCTCTAAAGCAGCCAAAAATCGTTTGTATTGTGCGTCGGTAAAGCCGTCATCCTCTGAGGCTGCGCGGTCGGAAACCGCAAAGTGGGTAAAAATGCCAACAAGGCTGAAAGAGTCGAATTTTGCAGCAAGGATGGCCTGTTCAATGCCATAAAGAGCATCGGTTCTGCAGTCAAAGCCGATTCTCGACATACCTGTGTCGAGCTTTATGTGCACCTTGAGCTTAACCCCTGCTTTTTCAGCCTCAAGAGCGAGCGCCTTAGCATACTCGGCTGAATAAACACATTGTTCAATATCGTTTTCGAAAAGCTCGCGCACTAAGGAGACGGGGGTATAACCTAAAATCAGGATGGGGGAGGTTATATTACAATGGCGCAGCTGCAAGGCCTCGTCAATATTTGAAACTGCAAAGTGCTCCACACCGTTTTTTTCTAAAACAGGGGCAATATCGCAGGCCGAGTGGCCGTAGGCATTAGCCTTTACAACTGCCATTAAAGCAGAGGACCCTGCTTTTTCTTTAATGATTTTTAAATTATGTACCAGGGCAGCAGTGTCAATCTCTGCCCAAGTTCTGCGGAAAAAACCCAAGTCACACACACCTTTTTATTCTTTTAGCTTTCGGCTCACAAAGCCGGCAAAGGGTATACAAACCATACTAAGGAGTAGCCAGATAAAGGAATAAAGCATACAGACCTGACCTCCTATATTAAAGGGGAGTTTGCTGTAGTCCCAAACATTTTTGCGCAAAATTACATTAAAAATAATTCCGAAAATAAATTCAATGCCCGTGACAAAAAAACTGCCGATTATTGCCTTTAAAAATAAACCGACTTTATGAAATCTTTCACTCACATTTGCAAAAAACACAAAGCATATACCACCGGCCCCCAGCATCGACCAATGGGTATAACCCCGCCAAAGAATTTCTAATAATCCGTAGCCGATGGCGCCTATTGAAAATAGTAAAAATTTAGATTTTGATTTAGCCATAAACTTCACCCACGAATAGGATGAGCAGGATTTAAGGCTTATATACAAATGCTAAAATTGGAAATCAGACATTAAATCTAAAAAGAACGATGTCGCCGTCGTTCATAACATATTCTTTGCCCTCGCTCCTTACAAGCCCTTTTTCTTTTGCAGAAACCATATTGCCGCCGCAGTTGATAAAATCGTCGTAAGATATTACCTCTGCGCGGATAAAGCCGCGCTCAAAATCGGAGTGGATTTTACCTGCGGCCTGAGGGGCTTTGGTGCCTTTGGTTATCGTCCAGGCTCTGACCTCGGGTTTGCCCGCAGTCAGGTAAGAAATAAGACCTAAAAGGGAGTAGCATTTTTGGATCATACGGTCAAGACCTGAGCGAGAGAGCCCCAATTCCTCCAAAAACATTGCCTTTTCTTCATCCTCAAGGCCTGAAATCTCGGCCTCAAGAGCGGCGCAGATGGGAAGGATTTCTGCCTTTTCAAGCTCGGCTATCTGCATTACAGTTTTGAAATTTTGGTTTGAGTCAATTCCTGACGAAAAATCAGCCTCGCTCATATTGCAGGCGTAGATAACGGGTTTTGCCGAAAGGAGGGCGGTGGTGTTTAGGATCTCCTGCTCAGCATTGTCGGTGATTTCAACCGAGCGAGCTGGGAGACCTGCTTCGAGATGGGTTATAAGGCGTTTCAAAAAATCAACTTCGCCCTGCATTTTTTTATCGCCTTTGAGGGCTTTTGTTGCTTTATCGAGACGGCGCTGAACCATTTCTATATCCGAAAAAATAAGCTCCAAATTAATGGTTTCAATATCCCTAGCAGGGTCAACTGAGCCGTCCACATGGATGATATCGTCGCTTTCAAAGCAGCGGACGACATGAACGATAGCGTCAACCTCTCTGATATTGGCGAGGAATTTATTGCCGAGGCCCTCACCTTTGGAGGCGCCTTTAACAAGGCCTGCAATATCCACAAATTCGATAACTGCGGGGGTGAACTTGTCGGGCTTGTATATTTCGGCCAGCTTTTCGAGCCTTTCATCAGGCACGCTGACCATGCCCACATTTGGCTCTATAGTGCAAAAGGGGTAGTTTGCAGACTGCGCCCCTGCATTTGTGATTGCGTTAAAAAGGGTTGATTTGCCGACATTCGGCAACCCTACCATTCCAAGCTTCATAACTTAATACATCCTTACTGTTTGCTTTTATATAATTATAAACTTTCCGCCCCCTATTATCAAGGAAAAAGTTTCAAAAATCAAAAAAGAAGCAAATTAGAGTTTATTCCTATTTACAATGGAGAAATAAATTGTTATAATTAATGTAACTGTATAATTATAACTTTGGAGAATGGGAAATGAATTATTACATCAACCCTTCGGTTTTCACAGCGGTTTTCACGGTGCCCGCGGCGGTGGTTGACAGGCATTTAAAATTAGCCAAAGCAGAGCATATTAAGGTGCTGCTCTTTGTTCTTAAGAATATGGCAAGCGAGTTTTCGGGACTTCAAATTGCTGAGGCTGCAGGGCTTAGCGAGTATGAAGTGCAAGAGGCGCTGCTTTACTGGGCAGATGCAGGTATCCTTGCGCCTAAGGATGAGCCTGCCGATAAAAAGAAGGTCGAGCCTTCAAAAACCGTGATGCAGGACAAGCGCCCAACAAGGGCCGATGTTGCAAAACGCGGCAGTGAGGACACGAAAATTCGTTATCTTTTAAGGGAAACTCAGTTGAAATTCGGCCGCAATCTTAAAAGCAACGAGGCAAGTACTCTTGTCTGGCTTTATGATGACCAAGGGCTGGAGGTTTCGCTTATACTGCTGATAGTGCAGTATGCAGTGCAGCACAAAAAGGCTAATATGCGGTTTATCGAGTCGGTTGCGGTCGATTGGATAAACAAGGGGATTGACAATATAACCGATGCAGACTCAGAGCTTCGGAGCATGGCAATGGGCGAGCAGGCTTGGAGTGCGGTTTCGGCCGCATTTGGCATTGAAAGGCGCAAGCCCAGCAAAAAGGAAACTGAGCTTTCGCTCAAATGGATAGAGGAATGGAAGGTTTCTAAAGAGATGCTGACTGCCGCTTACGAGGAATGTGTCAATAAAAAATCCAAGTTTTCATTTCCCTATATTGCAAAAATAATTGAAAATTGGCACGAAAAAGGCATCAAAAACGCAGAGGATATCGAAAATAAAAATCCGACCGCCAAAGATGACAGTATGGCGGCATATGATCTGGATCTGTTTGAAAAAATGTTAAGTTCAAAGGATTAGTGAATTATGATTACAAAAGAGAGTACATACAAAAAAGCCCTTGAGGAAATTTCCAAAAACCTCAAAGAAAAAACGGCGCAAAGAGAAATGTTGCTGGCATCTGCTTATACCGCAAATCCCAGGCTTGCTGAAATTGACAGAAATCTGGCGGCTTTAGGGGCGAGCCTTGCTATCACCGCAATGACGGGTGATGAAAATGCGCTTGCGGGTATGAAAAAGCGCTCAAAGCTTCTTTCAGCCGAAAAAGCAGAACTGCTGTCAAAGGCGCAGGTTCCCCCAATACAGTATGACTGCAATATCTGCCGTGATACGGGGTATGTCGGCGGCAAGATATGTGGGTGTGTGAAAAAAAGAGCCGCAACCATAATGGCGGCTGAGCTTTCTAAGGAAATGCCGCTTAAGGACAGCAGATTTGATAATTTCGACCTTAAATACTATGCCAACAAGAATGACGGCAACGGTGAAAACCCGAGGCGACGAATGACGGCGATTTTAAAGCTTTGCAAAGAATATGTGATAAATTTCGACCCTGCAGTCTCGGCCAATCTTCTGTTTATGGGAAGCGCGGGGCTTGGCAAAACTCATTTGACCCTTGCATTGGTCTCGGGTGTCATAGAAAAAGGATATCTCCCGATTTACGGTTCGGCTGAAAACCTCTTCGCGGCGATTGAGGCAGAAAAATTTTCGGGCGAGGGCAGAGGTACATACGATGCGATTTTAAACTGCGACCTGCTTGTGATAGATGACCTTGGGGCTGAAATGGCAACCTCATTCACAAAATCTGTGCTTTACAATCTCGTTAACACAAGGATTCTTTCAAGGAAGCCGACAATAATAAGCACCAACCTTTCGATGAAGGAGATAGAAAGCCGCTATACTGCCCGTATAGCTTCCCGCTTTATCGGCAATTACGAGGCTCACAAGTTTTTAGGGCTTGACATTCGCCAGCAAAAAAGGTTAGAGGATATATAAAGTTTTTTCCAAGAGGGGATTTTTTTGGATATAAAGAAGTATGATGCCGGGCATTTTGATGTGGCAGTCATAGGCGGAGGGCATGCAGGTATCGAGGCGGCCCTCGCGGCGGCAAGGCTTGGCTGTGAAACGGTTATGTTCACGGTCAGCCTCGATTGGATAGGAAATATGCCCTGCAACCCATCAATTGGGGGCACCGCTAAGGGGCATCTTGTGCGCGAGCTGGACGCTCTGGGCGGAGAAATGGGCAAGGCTGCTGACAAGCACTGCCTGCAAAGCCGAATGCTCAATCTCGGAAAAGGTCCGGCAGTGCATTCTCTGCGCGCTCAGGTAGACCGCAGAGCCTATAGCGGTTATATGAAGCATACCGTAGAGAAGCAAGAAGGCCTTTTTGTGAAGCAATGCGAGATAGTCGAGCTTTACAAAGAGGATGAGCTTTGGCATTGCGTTTCGGCCTTGGGGGCCGACTTTTCTGCCAAAGCGGTCATTATCGCAACCGGCACATTTTTGGGCGGCAGAATATATGTGGGGGAAGTTAACTACGCGGGCGGGCCTGACGGCAGTTTCCCTGCTAACAGGCTTGCGGAGTCGCTTAAAAGTTTGGGAGTGCCGCTGCGCCGCTTCAAAACAGGAACACCTGCAAGGGTCTCGCGGGACAGCATTGATTTTTCGCAATTGGAAGTTCAAGAGGGTGATGAGAAATGTGTGCCCTTTAGCTTTTCGACCGAAACCGCGCCTCAAAACAAGGTTGTTTGCCATATTTCTTACACGAATGACGAAACAAAGCGTGTGATACTTGAAAATATTCATCGCTCGCCCTTGTATGCAGGTGATATAGAGGGCGTGGGGCCGAGGTATTGCCCGAGTATTGAGGATAAGATAGTCCGCTTTGCCGACAAAAAGCGTCACCAATTTTTCATCGAACCCTGCGGTGAGAATACAGAGGAAATGTATTTGCAGGGGCTTTCTTCATCCCTGCCCGAAGAGGTGCAGATAGAGCTTTACAAAACGGTGGATTGCCTTAAAAATGTTAAAATAATGCGAAACGCGTATGCTATAGAATATGACTGTGTCGATCCGTTAGCCCTTAGAAGCACCCTTGAAATGAAGGATTTTTCAAATCTTTACGGCGCGGGGCAGTTTAACGGCTCATCAGGCTATGAGGAGGCGGCGGCGCAGGGGCTTGTTGCAGGAATAAATGCGGCCCTTAAAATAAAGGGCGGGCAGCCCCTTATACTTTCGCGAGCATCATCCTATATTGGCACTCTTATTGATGACCTTGTAACCAAGGGCTGCACCGATCCTTACAGAATGATGACCTCAAGAAGTGAGTATAGACTATTGCTCAGGCAAGACAATGCCGACGAGCGCCTGATGCCCATAGGGCACCGAATCGGGCTTATAAGCGACGAGCAGTATGCTAAATTTACTAATGCTTTGGCTCTTAAGGAAAAAGAGATAGAAAGGGTTAAAAATACCTTTTTAGCCCCAAGCGGGGAGCTTAATGCTTTGCTGGAGGCTAAGGGCACTGCAGTGATGAGCACAGGCATGAGGCTTTCCGACCTTATAAAAAGGCCGCAGTTAAGCTATGAGGAATTAGCTCCCTTTGATAGGGAACGGCCAAAGCTGCCGTTTGCTGTTAAGGAAAAGGTTGAAACCGAAATAAAATACGAGGGATATATATCCCGCCAGCAGGCGCAGGTTAATGAAATGCTGCGGCTTGAAATGAGGCAGATACCCTCTGATATTGATTATGAGAGTATAAAGGGGTTAAGGCTTGAGGCTGTTGAAAAGCTAAAAAGGGTAAAACCTGCAAACATTGGCCAAGCCTCGAGAATTTCGGGGGTCAGCCCTGCGGATGTGTCTGTTTTGCTGATTTATCTTTCAAAATAGTTTTAAAATAAAAAACCGATGGAGCTCCATCGGTTTTTTGTTGCACAGGCAAAATTAATCGTGGTCTTTATCGACCGAAATAATCTTGCCGGTTTCGGCATTGATGTCATAATCATACTCAACACCGCCGCTGTGGAAGTCGACCTCGTATTTTAAAACGCCGTCGTCACGGTCAAGGTCTGTGGTAAGATTAGTGACATCGGCCTCGGTAAGCCCTGCATCTTTGAGTGCAGCGGCTTTTGCTTCTTCTGAAGTTATTTTTGCGGTTGAAGATGTCATACCGGTTTTATCGGTAACGCCGGACGCGATGTCGCTGAGGGTGTCCCCCATATTATTGTTCTTATTACCGTTGTCTTTACTGTTCATACCGCAGCCAACCAGTGAAAATGCAAATATAACTGCAAACAAAGATACGATTATTTTTTTGGTCATTTTATTTCCCTCCCGTATATATTATTTAACATTGAGATTTAAAAAATCAGGAAATTTAAGGAAAAGCGTGTTTTTTTAAAATTTCAAACGGAATCATTGTATTGATTCATATAGGTACCGGCGTCCTCAAATGGGAAACGAAGAATTGATAAGCCATTTTAATACATATCTCAAAAATATTTAGATTAAGAACTGGCAACAGCGGAGTAAATTGCACCGCTGTTGCTATTTTTTGCAATTTTTAATAAAATCCCACTTGCAGTCCCATAAGGTATTTTTTTGTAATTTGTGAAAATCAAAATTCCCACCGAAAATCCCACCAAACATAGAAAAACAGGCACAGAATTAAATCTGTGCCTGTTGTCTTAAATCCTTAAAAGTCCTTTATTTATGCGGTTTTTCGCTTATTTGAAGTATCTGTTTAAAAGACCTTCAAACGCTTTGCCGTGTCGAGCCTCGTCGCGGGCCATTTCGTGAACAGTGTCATGAATGGCGTCAAGGCCTAACTCTTTAGCGAGCTTTGCAAGTTCGAATTTGCCGAGGGTTGCACCGTTTTCAGCGTCAACACGCATTTCAAGGTTTTTCTTGGTGCTGTCGGTCACGACCTCGCCCAAAAGCTCGGCGAATTTTGCGGCATGCTCAGCCTCTTCCAAGGCGGCCTTTTCCCAATAGAGGCCGATTTCAGGGTAACCCTCTCTATGAGCCACTCTTGCCATCGCGAGATACATACCAACCTCGCAGCATTCGCCGTTGAAGTTTTCGCGAAGACCTGAAATGATCCTCTCGTCAACGCCCTGAGCAACTCCTACAACATGCTCGGCAGCCCAGGTTTTTTCACCGGCCTGCTCCTGGAACTTAGAAGCGGGAGCGTTACAGATGGGGCATTTGTCGGGAGCAGCTTCTCCTTCGTGAATATAACCGCAGATAAGGCATACATACTTTTTCATTTTAGTTTCCTCCGTTAATTAATTTAAATTTTCTTTTTGTTGTTGGCTGCAGTGTTTGCACACACCGTAGGCAATATAGACGGTTGTTTCGGGAATGAAATTACATTCCTTTGCGACAGCGGCTATCGGGTCTTCAGAGAGCTTTGCATCATAAAGCCGGCCGCAGCATTTGCAATGCAGGTGAGCGTGCGGCGAAATATCGCCGTCGAAATGCTCGAATCCATCGCCCACATTAATGCTGAGAATATCTCCGTTTTCAGCTAGGGCCGAAAGATTGCGATAGACTGTGCCGAGGCTGATGTTTGGGATACACTCCCTCACTTGCTCGTAGATCCAACTTGCCGTGGGGTGGGTGTCGGTAGAATGCAGCACATTTAAAATAGCTTCTCGCTGGCGAGAATAATTTTTCATGTCAATCACCCAAATCAGTAATGATTACTATTTTATTATAATCGGATTTTTCAATTTGTCAAGTACTTTTTTTAAATTTCTTGACATTTTTTTAACAAAACTGTATTATTAAT
>JAZORP010000056.1:0-17912 GCA_045656665.1 Acutalibacteraceae bacterium
AATCACCCCGATGAAGTTTCATCGGGGTGATGGTTTTGAAAAGCATTAGTCCTTTTTAAAATCTTCAAGCTCAAGACCTTCGTTGCGCTCGAGAGCCCAATTTATATTCCACTCGCTTGTAAAAATGAGAAGATCATTTCCCTTGAAATCCTGAACCCACTTTGTGTCAGAAGTGAGGTTGAGCTTTTTTATATTTATATCCTTGTTTTTAACCCAGCGAATATACTGATAGGGCAGATCGTTGCGGTTGACTTCGACATTGTACTCATTTTTGAGCCTGTACTCAAGAACCTCAAACTGAAGCACGCCCACAACTCCCACGATAACCCTTTCCATACCGGTATTGGGCTCGTGGAAGATCTGTATGGCACCCTCTTGAGCTATCTGCTCAACCCCTTTTACAAACTGCTTTCTCTTAAGGCTGTCTTTTTGCTCTATTAAAGAAAAGTGCTCGGGGGCGAAGGTCGGGATGCCTTCAAACATAACCTTTTTCTTTTGCGAGCAGACGGTGTCACCTATAGAGTAGATACCGGGGTCGAAAACGCCGATAATATCCCCTGCATACGCTTCGTTTATGACCTGCCTTTCCTCGGCCATCATTTGTTGCGGCTGGGACAAGCGGACGGTTTTTCCCGCCTGCATATGAAAATAGTCGGCTCCGCGCTCGAATTTGCCTGAGCAAATGCGGAAAAAGGTTATTCTGTCACGATGGTTTTTATTCATATTTGCCTGAATCTTAAAGGCAAATGCTGAGAAATTCTCGTCAAACGGGCTGACTGCCTCATCTCCTGATATTCTTGGCAGGGGAGAGGTTGTCATCTTAAGGAAGTTTTCAAGGAAGGGCTCAACACCGAAATTCGTGAGCGCCGAACCGAAAAAGACCGGGCTCAGCTCTCCACAGCGGACCTTTTCAAGATCGAATTCAAAGCTGGCGCCATCTAAAAGCTCGATTTGGTCAACAAGCTCTGCGCGCTGATATTCACCGATGAGCTCGTCGAGCTTCTCGGTGTCGGTAATATCGCACTGAATGGGTTTGATTTTATCCTGACCGCGGTGGAACTCATTGAATGTGAGAATCTCGCGCTTGTCACGGTCAAACACACCCTTGAAGCTGACACCACAGCCTATCGGCCAGTTGACGGGATATGTGCCAATGCCGAACTCCTTTTCGAGCTCATCGAGCAGCTCAAACGGGTCACGGGCTTCGCGGTCAAGCTTGTTTATGAATGTGAATATCGGGATATGCCTTCTTGCGCAAACCTTGAAAAGCTTTCTGGTTTGAGCCTCGATACCCTTTGCGGCGTCAATTACCATAACTACGCTGTCGGCCGCCATAAGGGTGCGGTAGGTATCTTCAGAGAAATCCTGGTGGCCGGGGGTATCTAATATATTTATGCAGTAGCCATCGTATTCAAACTGCATAACAGAGGAGGTTATAGAAATTCCTCTCTGCTTTTCAAGCTCCATCCAGTCGCTCACGGCGTGCTTTGCAGTGGCCTTTCCTTTAACAGAGCCGGCTGTTTGAATGGCTCCGCCGTATAAAAGAAATTTTTCTGTCAGTGTGGTTTTGCCGGCGTCAGGATGGGAAATTATCGCAAAGGTGCGCCGCCTTTCAATCTCGCGCTTTAAATCTGCCACGAACTTTTTCTCCTTTTTAGTCTATTAAACCTACGAATTATATCACAGAATTTTAAGTTTATCAAGAATTATCTGTCGGTATTTTGCCGGTCTTAAGCTGCAACTCTTGCTCGGTGATTTTGACAAGCTCATACTCTTCGGGGTTATTTGCGCAAAGCGAGATAAAAAAGCCACTTTCTTGAAAGCTAAAAAGCTTTCGGGATAAGGACTTGTCAGTCACATCCAAGGCGAAAAAAATTGCAGAGATTCCCTCGCCGCTTTGCTTCACATAAGCCTCTTTTTTGGTCCATATCTCAAAAAATCGGGCCGATTGATTATCGGGGCGGGAGTTGATATAATTGCGCTCGTTCTCGCAAAAATAGCGGTCGGCCACTTTTAAATCCGGCTCGCGCAGCAGTTCAATATCAATGCCTACCGGAGAATCTGAAAAGACGACCGCCACGCCGCCTTTGGAATGTGAGATATTAAAATAAAAATCGGGATAATTTTTAAGGTATGGCTTGCCGAGAGGCCCTTTTGCTAAAATAAGGTCGGATGCAGGCACCTTTAAGCGCTCGCAGGCAAAAGTTCTTACTATAAGCTCGCCTAAAAGATGCATATTATTTTTGGCTTCAAGCCCGAGGTTTTGGTTTGTTTTTAGAAAATAAATCGTATTCATTCATAACACCATAAAATTTTTTAATTATTATACAGGATTATGCTCTCGTTTTCAATATACGAGTGTGATACTGCCCCAATTTTGTGAAAATAGTTATTTTTTCAAAAAAACTATTGACAAAGTATAACCTTTAGTGGGATAATACATATGGTATTATAGATAAATTCTATACTTATGCCTATTATTTATTTTGGTGATGCAAATGCGAGTTATTACCGGTTCTGCCAAAGGCAAGCGCCTTGTCACGCCGGAGGGGCGGGATGTTCGCCCTACACCCGAGAGGGTCAAGGAGGGGCTGTTCAGCGCGCTGCAATTTGATATTGAGGGCAGGCGAGTGCTTGACTTGTTTGCAGGTTCGGGGCAGCTTGGCATTGAGGCTTTGAGCCGCGGCGCCGATTCGGCCGTGCTTGTCGATTCTTCGGCGGTGTCGGTAAAAACCGCGAAAAGGAATATCGAGGCCTGCGGCTTTGAAGACAGGGCTCGGGTTATTCAGTCGGATTATGCTTCCTTTTGCGCTATGTGTAACGACACTTTTGATATCGTCTTTCTTGACCCACCGTACAATGAGGGCCTTTTGATGCCTGCTGTAAAAGCGGTTTTGCCGCTTGTGAGCGACTACGGGTTTGTGGTCTGTGAGCATCCGCCTGAGGTTAAGGTTGAAGAGAGTGTCGGCGGGTTTTGTGTTTGGCGCAGCTACCGCTATGGTAAGGTCCTAATCACCATCTACAGAAAAGAGGACCGCCTATGAAACAGAAAGTGGTTGCTATTTGTCCGGGCAGTTTTGACCCTGTGACCTGCGGTCATCTTGATATTATAACCAGAGCATCTAAAATGTTCGAAAAGGTTATTGTTGTGGTGGCGGGCAACAGTGCAAAATCCTGCTCATTCACCCCCGAAGAGCGGGTCAGTATGATAAGGAAATGCACGGCCTGCCTTTGTAATGTCGAGGTTGACCATTATGACGGCCTGCTCGCCGAGTATGCTGCTCAAAAAGGGGCCACCGCAATAATTAAAGGGCTTAGAGCTATGTCTGATTTCGAATATGAATTTCAGATGGCCCTTACAAATAAAAAGCTCAATCCTAATGTTGAGACCCTCTTTCTCACAACGGCTGCAGAGAATATGTATTTGAGCTCAAGCATGGTTAAGCAGATAGCTTCCATGGGGGGCGATATATCAAGCTTTGTGCCTGAAGTGATAAAGCAGGATATCATAAACAGAATTAAAAAATAATTGCCGGGGCAACCGGTTTACGGAGGACGAAAAAAATGACACTTGATGAATTACTTGAACAGTTTGACGAGGTACTTGACAGCGGCATTAAAATTCCCGGCAAAAAAACAGTTGTTGATGTTGAAAAGTTAAGAGCGGTGGTTGATGATATCCGTCTTAACATCCCAGCTGAGATCAAGCAGGCAAAGGGAATCGTTGCAGACCGTGCAGACATTATAACCAATGCAAAGCGCGAGGCTGACGGTATTATCAATGCGGCTGAAGAGCGCGCAAAGGCTATGACTGCGCAGGAAGAGATAGTTAAGCTTTCTCAGGCCAAGGCTGCCGAGATAATTGCCAATGCTCAGGCCAAGAGTCGCGAAATGAGAAAAGCCGCGCAGGATTTTGTTGATGACATTATGCGCCGCGCCGATGAGGGGCTCACCGCAAATCTTGGAGAGGTTCGCAAAACAAGGGCTGCTTTGAGGCAGCAGGTTCCCACCACTAAGGAATAATTTTTTAAAAAAATGTTTTAGCGGTAAAAGCTCCTTCGCCCAAGAGGGCGAGGGGCTTTTGGTTGAAAGGAGAAGCCTTTAAGTGTACAACAGCATTTCACCCAACCTCAATTTTGTTGAGGAAGAGAAGAAGATAGAGAAATTTTGGGAAGATGAAAAAATCTTCGAAAAGAGCATAGATTCCCGCGCAAAAGGAGAGCCGTATGTTTTTTATGACGGCCCTCCGACAGCTAACGGCAAGCCTCATATAGGCCATGTTCTGACCCGCGTTATCAAGGATATGATTCCGCGCTACAGAACAATGAAGGGCTATATGGTTCCCCGTAAAGCCGGTTGGGATACACACGGACTTCCGGTTGAGCTTGAGGTTGAAAAACTTTTAGGGCTTGACGGCAAAGAGCAGATCGAGGAATACGGCTTGGAGCCTTTTATCGGCCACTGCAAGGAAAGTGTCTGGAAATACAAGGGCATGTGGGAGGATTTTTCCAAAACGGTTGGCTTTTGGGCTGATATGGACGACCCGTATGTAACCTATCATAACGATTTTATAGAGTCGGAATGGTGGGCGCTTAAGCAGATATACGACAAGGGCCTTTTGTACAAAGGCTTTAAAATCGTGCCTTATTGCCCCCGCTGCGGAACACCGCTTTCCTCTCACGAGGTTGCGCAAGGATACAAAAATGTTAAAGAAAGAAGTGCTGTTGTTCGCTTTAAAGTTGTAGGAGAGGATGCATATTTCCTCGCCTGGACCACCACCCCTTGGACGCTGCCGTCAAATGTGGCGCTCTGCGTTAACCCTGATGAAACATACTGCAAGGTAAAAGCTAACGATGGATATGTTTATTATATGGCCAAAGCTCTGCTTGACAAGGTTTTGGGCAAGCTCACTTCCAAAGAGGCTTCCGCTTATGAAATACTTGAAGAGTTTGCAGGGCAGTCTCTTGAATACAAGGAATACGAGCCTTTATTCGATTTTGTGAGGCCTGTTTGCGAAAAGCAGAAGAAAAAGGGCCATTTTATTACCTGTGATGGCTATGTAACTATGACCGACGGTACTGGTATTGTTCATATCGCACCCGCCTTCGGTGAGGATGATGCCAAGGTTGGTAGACGCTATGATCTGCCCTTTGTTCAGCTTGTTGACAGCAAGGGCGAGCTGACAGAGGAGACACCTTATGCCGGCACCTTTGTTAAGGACGCTGACCCGATAATCCTTAAAGACCTTGACGCAAAAGGGCTTCTTTTTGACGCTCCCAAATTTGAGCACGATTATCCCTTCTGCTGGCGTTGTGACACACCGCTTATCTATTATGCTCGCGAATCTTGGTTTATCAAGATGACCGATGTTAAGGAAGACCTTATCAGAAATAATGACACTATAAACTGGATCCCCGAAAACATCGGCAAAGGCCGTTTCGGAGATTGGCTTAAGAATGTTCAGGATTGGGGAATTTCCCGTAACCGCTATTGGGGAACACCGCTTAATATTTGGACCTGTGAATGTGGGCATATGCATTCGATTGGCAGTATTGAAGAGCTGAAATCCATGTCAGACAACTGCCCCGATGATATCGAGCTTCACCGTCCCTTTATTGATGCCGTTACAATCAAATGCCCCGAATGCGGAAAGCAGATGCACCGTGTTCCTGAGGTTATCGACTGTTGGTTTGATTCCGGCTCGATGCCTTTTGCACAGCATCATTATCCTTTTG
This sequence comes from Acutalibacteraceae bacterium, assembly GCA_045656665.1. Lineage (GTDB taxonomy): Bacteria > Bacillota > Clostridia > Oscillospirales > Acutalibacteraceae > UBA737. The sequence continues at coordinate 5,736 of JAZORP010000056.1, forward strand.
AAAACAAGGAGCTGTTTGAGTCGCAGTTCCCGGCGGATTTTATTTCCGAGGCGGTTGACCAAACGAGAGGCTGGTTCTATTCGCTATTGGCTATTTCAACCCTTATTTTCAACAAGGCGCCCTATAAAAACGTTATAGTTTTGGGCCATGTTCAGGATGAAAACGGCCAGAAAATGAGTAAATCAAAGGGCAATGCGGTTGACCCGTTTGATGCTCTTGAAAAGTTTGGTGCGGATGCTATACGTTGGTATTTCTATACCAACTCGGCTCCCTGGCTGCCTAACCGTTTCCACGATAAGGCGGTCACAGAGGGTCAGCGTAAATTTATGGGCACCCTTTGGAACACATATGCTTTCTATGTGCTTTATGCAAATATAGATGAATTTAATCCTACAAAGTATAATATAAATGATTATGAGCTTTCTTGTATGGATAAGTGGCTTTTATCAAGACTTAATTCCACAGTAAAAGCAGTTGATGAAAATTTAGCTAATTACCGTATTCCCGAGGCTGCCCGCGCTTTACAGGAATTTGTTGATGAGATGAGCAACTGGTATGTCCGCCGCGGTCGTGAGCGTTATTGGGTTCAGGGAATGACCGATGACAAGATAGCGGCATATTTAACACTTTATACCGCTCTTGTCACAACCGCTAAGGCTGCCGCCCCGATGATACCCTTTATGTCTGAAAGCATTTATCAGAACCTAGTCAGAAATATTGATAAATCGGCTCCTGAGAGTATCCATCTTTGCGATTTCCCTGAGGTGCAGGAAAAACTTGTTGACAAAAAGCTTGAAGAGCAGATGGAAAAGGTGCTTGAGATAGTGGTTTTGGGAAGGGCTGCGAGAAATGGCTCCTCTCTTAAAAACCGCCAGCCGCTGGCTGTTATGTATGTCAAGCTGGACGGAGAGGTTGACGAGTTCTATACCGATATTATCAAAGACGAGCTCAATATCAAAAAGGTGAGCTTCACAAGTGAGGTTGACGATTTTGTGACCTACAGTTTCAAGCCTCAGCTTAAAACCTTGGGACCGAAATACGGCAAGCAACTTGGCGAGATTCGCAATGCGCTATCAGAGCTTGATGGCTCGGCTGCAAAGGCCCAACTTGACAGTGAGGGCATATTAAAGCTTGCGCTTTCTTCGGGAGAAATAGAGCTTTGCGCTGAAGACCTGCTTATTGAAGCTCAGCAGAAAGAAGGTTTCTTCACCGTGAGTGACAGAGGAGTGACCGTTGCCATTGACACGGTTTTGACCGATGAGCTTATAGAGGAAGGCCTTGTGCGCGAGCTAGTCAGTAAGATCCAGACGATGCGTAAAGAGGCTGGCTTTAATGTTACCGATCATATCGCTATCACTATTGAGGGCAGCGAGATCGTAACGGCTGTAGCTCTTTCCAAGAAGAAAGATATCGTTGGAGATACATTGGCTGATTCACTCGTTGTTGACGCTGCTGAGGGCTTCGTTAAAGAATGGGATATCAACGGTGAAAGGGTTACGATAGGCGTAAAAAAAGAAGGGGGAGCCATAAATGAATGAAAGTCCCGAGTTTATGGAATATGAAGATATAAGTTCATCTTCTAATGCCGAATTAAAAAAGGTTGGGAAATTCGCCAAGGTTAAAAAGGTTTTAGCCCTCATATCTGCGAAGATAGACAATCTTATGAAGCGCATCGACAAGGTTATAAAAATCATTTCCTTTGTGGTTGCGATAGGGATTTTCTTAGTTTTTGCCGCTCTTGCTGCCGTGCTGATTTTGATTGACAGTTTTTTCATTCTGATAGCCATCGGCGTTCTGATATTAGGAACGGTTTTTGCTCTCATTTCCCTTTTCCTTATTTACGGTTTAGGCCATTTGATATCGCAAAACAATGAAATATTAGAAAAACTTTGACCTATAAAATCCGAACCTTGACTTATGGCAAAGGTTCGGATTTATTATTTTTTCCTTTAAAGCTTATGGATTAATTCAATGGTTGTTTTTTTTATAAAATATGGTATACTAGTAGTTGAATATTATAGTTTAGTTGAATTTTTATTCCTGAAAGGGATGCTTTTATATGAAGCTATTAAATACCCTGCGCACATGGTACGATATTGCAAAAAAATGCGCAATTAAATTTTTGATAGATAATTTTGAAATCAGCTCGACAAAACGCTCAAAAATTATTGGAGCTGTGATTTTTGTTGCAACACTTTTGGCTGTGGTCTTAAGTGTGAATCAGTTTACATCTTTAGAGTTTGCTTCAAGGTGGCTGCTTTTAGCTTTCGCTTTAGTGTGCCCTGTTTTATTAGGTGTCTGCGCAGCCTATAAGGTCGTCATAAAAAATGACCTGTTTAACAAGATATGGCATTTTGTTTTCATATTCTTAATGCCGTTTATCACTATAACTATGACCGAATGCCTTAACAATATTTTCATATACGATATGACCTATTTAGGCTTTTTCGGCAACTATATGGTCATTCTTATTATGCTGTTTGTCTTTTTTGCAATTTCGGGCAGCTTTAAGATTTCCTATTTAATAGTTAACACAGTGCTTTTCGGCTTTGCTACGGCTCACAGCTATGTTATGGATTTCAGAGGAACACCTTTTATACCGATGGATTTTCTTAGCATAACAACGGCGGTTGGAGTTGCCAATACTTATGATTATACCCCTACCTATAAAGTGATAATAGGCGCGCTCTTATTTATATTTATTGTTATAGTTTCAGCCAAGATTAAGACACCTAACTATAATTTGCTTACTAAGATCACTTCCAGAACCTTTATGGGAACATTTTCGGCAGTTATTCTAATGATTTTTTACGGCACGAATTATTTTGCAAATCTCGGAATCAAGCCCGATTTCTGGAATCAGACAAGAGGCTATAGAAATTATGGTTTTGTTCTCAACTTCTTCACTAACACGAAATATCTATATATGTCGCAGCCTAATAACTATAATCCCGACTCGGTTAAAGATTATATCGGCAGCGTGGTTGAGGGTGACGAGCCCGAGATTGATGACAGCTATGAAAAACCCAATATAATCTGTATAATGAACGAATCTCTTTCAGACCTTAAGGCGCTTGGAAATCTTGAAACAAATGAAGATTATATGCCGTTTATGAGGAGTCTTACCGAAAACACGGTAAAGGGTAACCTTTATGTTCCGGTTATAGGCGCCGGCACTTCTAACACTGAGTTTGAGTTTTTAACCGGTCATACAACGGCTTTCCTGCCGTCGGGCAGCAATGCTTATATGCTTTATGTTAAAAATCCTATCGCCTCGCTTGTTTCAACCGTTGAGGCTCAGGGGTATTCCTCTTATGCGCTGCATCCCTATTATGCGGCAGGCTGGAAGCGCACCGAGGTTTATAACAATTTAGGCTTTAATCTTTTCACAAGCCTTGAAGATATACTCGATATTTCATTGATGGAGCAATATCAGGAAAACGGCAGTGATGCCGATTATCTCCAAAGTCTTATAGACCAGCACTATCCGGGTTCAAATATGCTTATTAGGCAGTATGTCAGCGATTCTTACAATTACAAGCTGCTTATTGAGGATTTTGAAAACAGAGATGATACACTGCCGTATTTTGCATTTAATGTGACAATGCAAAACCACGGTGGATACACTACCGGTTGTGTTAACTTTAATGAAAGTATTTATGCAACCTCTGTTTCGAGAAATTACAACAAGGCCAATAAATACCTTTCTCTTGTGAAGGCAAGTGACGATGCTTTTAAAGAGCTTATAGAGTATTTTTCAAATGTTAATGAGCCAACAGTTATTTGTATGTTTGGGGACCATCAGCCCTCTATCGAGCCCTCATTTGTGGCAGAAGTTATGGGAGTTGAAGGTCTTTCGAGCCTCACAGCTGAGCAGGAGCAAAGCCGTCATTGTACACCCTTTATAATATGGGCAAATTATGATATCGAAGAAAAGTATGTAGATAAACTGAGCTCTAACTATCTTTCCTCACTTGTTCTTCAAACGGCGGGCATTAAAATGCCGGAATACAATAAGTATCTCCTAAAGCTTTCCGAAACCTTGCCTGTTATCGACACTGTAGGGTATATCGACAACACGGGCAATTATTACAAGTGGAGTGACGCGTCACCCTATAATGATATTCTTGATGAGTATGAGAAGATACAGTATAACAATATTTTCGACCAGCAAAATGTTGACGCTGAGACATTCTATATCAACGGTTATGTGCCTCAGGTGACCGTGCCCGAAGAGGATGGAACGGAGTAGAGATATATGAGGAACACAACACTTTGCCATATTGAAAAGGATGGCAAGTACCTTATGCTTCACCGCGTAAAAAAGGAGAATGACCTCAACCACGATAAATGGGTTGGTATAGGCGGTAAGTTTGAAGACAAAGAAAGCCCTGAAGAATGTAACTTCCGCGAAACTCTGGAGGAGACAGGCCTTAGGCTTGGCCGCACTAGATACTGCGGGATTGTGACCTTTGTGTCAGATATATGGGAAACCGAATATATGCACATTTTCCACAGCACCGAATTTAAAGGATGCCTGAAGGAATGTGATGAGGGGACCCTTGAATGGGTTGACAAGGCAAAGGTCTACGAGTTGCCCATCTGGGAAGGTGACAAAATTTTCTTGAAACTTATAGAACAGGACGCACCATTCTTTTCACTAAAGTTGGAATATAAGGGTGATAAGCTTGTGAATGCAGTTTTAAACGGAGAAAGATTATGAACATTTGTCTTTACGGTGCTTCAAGCACCGAGCTTGAAAAAATCTACATCACCGCTACAGAGGATTTAGGTGAAAAAATGGCCCGCAGAGGGCATAATCTTGTGTACGGAGGCGGCGCCGACGGTCTTATGGGCGCTGCGGCGCGAGGTGTTGTCAAAGGTGGCGGCGAGGTTTACGGAGTGGCTCCTAACTTCTTCAAGGTGGACGGTGTGCTTTTTGAGGAATGCACAGAGCTTATCCGCACCGAAACTATGCGCCAACGAAAACAGATTATGGAAGAAAAAGCCGATGCTTTTATTGCTGTCCCCGGTGGGATAGGCACCTTTGATGAGCTTTTTGAAATACTTTCCTTAAAGCAACTCGGTCGCCACAGCAAGCCGGTGGTTATCTTTAATATAAACGGTTATTTTGACGGGCTTTTAAAAATGCTGGATTTTGCTGTCGCAGAGAGGTTTATGACCGAGGAGAGCCGTAGGCTTGTAAAGGCTTTTGATAACCCCGATGAGCTTATTGGGTATCTTGAAAATTACAAAGCAGGGGAGTATGACTTCTCGGTTCTTAAAAAGGTAAATATGGAATAAACGGAGGGTCTTTCTTGTTTGGATTCAAACGCAAAAAAGAGGATACCGTCCTTAAAGAGATGGATGGTCGAGAGATTAAATATGTGACCCGCCGTATAAGAACGGATGACGGCAGCGTTAAGGAAACCATCCTCGGCAAGCGTGGGCGGATAGTTGTTATAGGCGGGGAGATTCGTGTGATGTGTGGGGAGACCGATGTTTTTCGTTGTATGGCGGACAGTGCATCATATTACACCCTTTTAAGCGGAGACGGAATAACCGTTTCGGGAGTCAATTCCATAAACGGCGAGCAAATGGATATAGTGGTGTTTTATACATATTACAGAAAATAATAAACAAGGCTTGAGGAAATGTGTGTTGTTCTTATCGGAGAAAATGAAATTCTTTCAAATTCGGTTAAGAACCAGTATCGCATTTGTATGTACAAATGCACTTGGGCAGCAGCCCAAACCCACTAACAACAGAAAAGAGAAGATTCGCACTTGACGAGTCTTCTCTTTCTTTTTGTCTGTAAAGTGATATGCTGACTGTCGCCAGCGTGATATTTTCGCTTTGCGAAAGTGATATGAAACCTATCGGTTTCGTGATATTCTATTCGCCATAAACTGTCCGCAGGACAATATCACTATGCGTAGCATAATATCACTGCGAAGCAATATAACTCGCCGTCAGGCGAATAGAGTTGCGTGATACTCCGTTAAGAGTATCACGCTAAACTCTGCGTTTATTTTTTTGCCTTTGGATAGGGATTTTTTTCATCGGTTAAACCGGCAAGATAGTCCATACTGGTTCCCAAAGCGATGGCGATGCGTTTGCATTGTTCGAATGTGAAATATCGTTTTCCGTTTTCAATTTTTGAGTAGTCGCTTTGGTCAATGCCGGTCAGCATCTGCATTTGTATCTGGGTAAATCCTTTTTCTTTTCTCAATTTTTTTAAACGTTCCATCTCAACACCTCTGTCAACATTATGGAAAGCTAAATGAACCTAAAATAAGGGCAAGGGCAGAAAAAGAGGCTCTCAAAACCGCTTCTTCCTTATGAATTTCTGCCCTTGTGACTGTTTTTGTTTCATTTTCGGCGCTTAAAGGACACCGCGGTAGTAAAGACCTCTGGTATGTTCTCCGGGAGGCAGTCCGCGACCCCAAGCGTATTCGTCGATAATACGGGCAATCTGGGCGGGTGTTTCATCGGTAAAAAGGAGTCGACCAAAAGCCAGACCACATTCCTGCCACTCTCGACTTCGGTCCGCCAAATAAAGGGGGGTGGCGTTGAAAAGGGTATTTTGACACTTAAATCCACACGCTACGGGAAAACTACGTCCCGTGCGGTCGGTGAGGACGGCGCCTTTTCCTTTTTTACAAGAGGAGTAGTTGCAGATGAGGCAATTTCTCGTCTCCATCAAGGGCAGACGTCCGTAGACAATGATCCCCGTAGGAAGGGGTTTTTGTAAGCGTCTGATCTGACTGAGGGTCAGTTCAAAAGAAAGGGTACTACTTTCCAAGTCCTCTGCCAAAACGGTCAAAGCTTGGCTGTTGGCTACGTTGAAAGAAAAATCTCCGTGAACGGCGAAGCCCAATGACGTTAATGGTTCAATCTGTCCCGGATTACGAACCAAAGCCCGTCGAAATCCCATTTCTGCAAGGGAAGTACCCAATTTTAAAAGGTCCTGTTCCTCCAGCACGGGCGGGAAAAACACCCCTGCTCTAGGATCCCGTCCAAAGGGACGGCATTGTTCGGGCTCTTTGGCATTGAGCCAGTATCGTTTCAGTCGTGGATCCGGGGAAGGAAGCGCCTTTTCCGGATCCCAAAACCATCCTTCAAGAACGGGCTGTGCCCATTGATCCATGGGGGCGAGAACATCCGGTAGTTGAGGATGAAATTCATGGGGTTGTGGCGTGAAATGAGCTTCTACCGCCGCCAAGGCATCCCGACGCAACGCGTTGAAAGCGGAAGCGGGATAGAACAAATCATGGCGTACCAAAGCGGTACATTCTTTCAGTTCAAAGGGGGTCCCGCCCACTTTGGAAAGGGCGCGGACGGCATCCTCCTCCGTCACCTCTTTTTTGATGGCGGGGGCGGGGAGAGGACCGAGAATTTCGCCTTTAAAATCCTCGCAGGTTACCGTCAGTTTACAGGTTTCTTCACTCATGTAAAGGTGGAAAGAAACCTGCCGTTTTTTAACTTCATAATCTTCTTCCAAGGTCTTTTTGACCTCTTTCACGGCGTTTTTATAGTCCGCATATTCGGTTTTGGTTTTGGTTCCGAACATGGAGGAACCAAATTGTTCTTTTAAATATCCGTCGGTGAACCCGCCTCTGGAAAAAATATGTGCCAGGCGGGAAAGATCCTCTTGCGTGGGCGCCGTTCCGTCCAGGGCTTTTCGATAGGCGTTCGTCACACTGCCTACGTATTCCTTAGACTTTAATCTCCCCTCGATTTTAAGGGAACAGACTCCCGCTTTTTTCAGTTCGTCCAGGTGTTCCAGGGCGCAAAGATCCTTAAGGCTCAAGGGATATTTTTCCTTTTCGTAGGGCAGTCTGCAAGGCTGGGCGCAAAGACCCCGATTGCCGCTTTTTTGCCCGATGATAGAGGAAAGATAGCAGTTTCCGCTGTAACACATACAAAGAGCGCCATGGGCAAAAACCTCAATCTCCATGGTGGTGTTTTGGCAGATTTCTGCAATCTCCCGAAGGGAAAGTTCACGTGCCAGAACCACCCGCTTGAAGCCCATTTTTTCCAAAAAACGGACGCCGGAAAGGGTGTGAATATTCATCTGGGTAGAGGCGTGAAGAGGGAGGGTGGGACAGACGGTCCGAAGAATACGGGCGACCCCCAAATCCGAGACGATGACCCCGTCTGCGCCGGCTTCTGCGATCTCCTTTGCGAGGTTCAAAAGGTCCCCTAATTCTTCCTCTTTGGTGAGGGTGTTGACGGTGACGTAGACCTTGACGTTCCGCAGTCTGCAGTACCGCACCAAATTTTTCAATTCTTCTCCGTCAAACCCCTTGGATGCACGACGGGCGTTGAGGATCCGTCCCCCTACATAAATGGCGTCTGCGCCGTTAAGGACGGCGCTTTTGGCGGCATCAAAATCTCCCGCCGGGGCTAAAATTTCCATGTATGTTTCTTCCTTTTTGGTGATTTTATAGCAACATTATATTAAAAAATGGAGAATATTTCAACCGCAACTTGACGAAAGGGGAAAAAAGGGGTAAAATAAGGTGTAATATTTTGACTTTGGAGAGAATGATATGAATAAATTTGCCGTCTTTTTTCGCAAATACGGCCATAAGATTTTAACCTTCTGTATCGGTCTGGCCTTTCTTTCTGCCTGTGTCTTTTTTGTGGGCTTAGGGATCAACCGTATCTACCACCTCTTTAAACCGGCGAATATTTATCTGGAGAACGTGGATCCGGATCTGATCTGGGAGGGAACTGCCTTTGACGAAGTGCGGGCTTCCGGCATGGAGGAAGGTTCCAAAGAATATTTTGAACTGTATATCTCTAATTTTGTACGGCAGGATTTCCCCGGTTTTACCAGTCCCTTGGGGTTAGAAACGGATTATTTCGTTTCCTTCGGTATCTGGCAGGCAATCAAAGTCAATGGTCAGGGCGTCTACCATATGAAAGAAGACGGTAGCTTTTTGGTGCCCAAGTCGGATGTGGAAAAGTATGCGCTATATAGTTTTGACTATCCCGGAAAAATCACCCATCGCGACGTGGAAGTTTGCGGAAAGTTTGACTATGACTCTCTGAGCGGGTGCTATCGCGTGGGAAGTGATGCGATGAACGCCACGTACATGGTGCCGAAAGTAATTGATGTAAAATTCGATGAAGAGACGCAGTTGTATACCCTGTCCGTGGATTGCTATTATCAAGAGGCGCTTAGCGAGGAAGACGCCACGGAGGATCCTACTAAATTTGCCAAACGGCTCTCCATCACCGTGCAGAAGGTGAACGAGATCATGACCATTAACGACGTGGAGACGGATGTGACGAATTATCTTTTCACGTCTTGCGCGTTGGTGGATGAGACCATTTCCGATACGAATAACGATTGATTTTTTCAAAAAAGAGTGACCGACGGCCACTCTTTTTTAGAATATGAGGGGAACCATGAAACAAACGGAACGTTCTTCGGCTTACCGAGATTTTCGGGTAAGCGCCTATCGAAATAAATATGAAATTGCCCTTCAATACGGGGGAAAGATTGTTTCCTATGGTCTTCTGCTCAGTCGGGCAGAATATGCGTATAATACCTTTTGTCAGATGGGGGTCTTACCGGGAGATCGGGTCTGCCTTTGGCTTCCCAACTGTCCGGATCTTTTGGCTAGTTTTTATGGTCTGTCCCGTCTGGGCGCAGTGGCAACTTTATTGCATCCGAGAGATACCGCGGGAGAGGTTCGTTTGCAGATGGAGAGGGCAAAAAGCGAACGGTTGATTACAACGCCCGGGCGTTATGACGCCTTTTGCCGAGAAGGGAACCCTTTGTCTCCGGGTCAGGTGGTGCTCTGCCGTCCGGATCGGGATATGAAGGGAAAGGAACGCCGTATTTATCGACTTTCCGAGCAGCAGAAAGAGCAAGATCCCGAGGGCTATTTTTTGGAAGAAATGATGGCTCAAAACCGCTATAACTCCATGGAAACTCCCTTTGGAGATAACGGTCAGGACGCGGTACTCTTAGGGGGGATCAGCAGTTTTCTTCGTCCTCGGTTTTTATCCTATCTGCCGGAGGAACTGGCGGAAACTTCTGTTGAATTTTGGAAGAAGAAAGAGCATATACAGACGGTTTTTATTCAAAATTCATTTGCAACGGAAGGGGGATTTTTGGCGGCGCACAGCGCTTTGTGCCATGGAAAAACCATCCTTTGGAGCGTGGGAGACCCCTATGGTCTGCTAAAGAAACTGCGCCCTGATTTTTTAGTAGGCACGGAGGAGTTTTTCTGGGAATTCCGTCAAAGAAGAACCACGTTCGGAGCCCAATGGAAGAACCTTCGTGGGGGGGTGCAGATGGGAAGAACCAAAACGGAATTGATGGAAAAATTTTCCGGACGCGCCTTTCAAACGGTGGGCGGTCAAGGGGTACTTTCATCATCTCCCGTCCCGTTGAAACTTTGGAAGGAAGCGGTATATCTGACCCAAGATTACGGCGTAGATCTGACGCATATGGAAGAACTGTTTTCTGCCATTCCGGGGATCAAAAAATGTCGTTGTTATGGGGATGATGGAGGCATTCGGGTTCAAATTCTGCCGGACGGAAAAGTGTCTAATAATACCTTGGGGAAACGGGTAATCGCCTGTTGTAAGAGAGAGATGAATAGGGCGCATTTGCCACGGATCGTGGAGTTCTGCTCAATATTATAAAAAAATACTTTACTAATAAAGAAAGATATGTTATAATAATTTATCATTTATTGTTGAAAGGATCAAAGCATGGGAACTGTCATCAGTATTGTTTCCGGTAAGGGCGGCGTAGGGAAGACCACGCTGTGTGCCAATCTTGCTTTTGCTCTGGCGTTGGGCGGTCATTCTGTCATTGCCATAGACGGTGATATGGGACTGCGAAATCTGGATATTCTCCTGGGCTTGGAGAGTAAAGCACCGTATGATCTTCTGGATATTCTGGAGGGTCGTTGCCCGGTGGGACAGGCCATCGTTGCCCATGATACTCTGCCCTCGTTGCACTTTATTCCCGGCGTGGAGGATTATACAGCCAGAATTGACCGAGGAGCGTTGCGGCGGTTGTGCCGTTGGTTGAGTGACCATTATGAATACGTGCTGATCGACGCGCCTGCCGGAGTGGGTGAAGGGTTCCGTGATGCGATCTACTGTGCTCAGCGTTGTATCGTGGTATCTACGCCGGATCTGACTGCCGTGCGGGACGCGGGACGGACAGCGGGTATTATAGCAGGTCTTCGTCCCATTCGGACGGAATTGGTCATTAACAAAGTGCGTAAACAAATGATCCAGAAAGGCCATTTGCAGAATGTGGACCAGGTGATGGACACCATCTCCTTGCCCTTGTTGGGCTTGGTTCCTCATGACGAAGCAGTGGTGATCTCTTCCAATGGGGGAGGGATCCTGCCGGAGGGAAAAACCGTCACTGCGGCAGCCTTTAAGAATATAGCCGGACGGTTGGAGGGGATGGATATTCCCTTGGCGCCGTTTTGGAGAAAGAGGTAGGGAGGATAGAAAGAGATGAAGATTGCGTTAATCGCCCATGAGAAAAAGAAAGAATTGATGGTGCAGTTTTGCACGGCTTACAAAAGCGTACTGGTAAAGCATGATCTGTATGCCACCGCCACCACCGGTCGGTTGATTTCTGACAACACCGGTCTGCCCATCACACTGCTGCTGTCCCACAAGCAGGGCGGTCATCAACAGATCAATGCCCGTATCTCCTACAACGAGATCGATCTGGTGCTGCTGTTCACCGACCCCAACACCACCGATTCCTGGGATGACAGCCAGATGATCGAGACCATCCGCCATTGTGACAAACACAATGTACCCATCGCCACCAACCTGGGCTCTGCGGAAATGCTCATCATGGGTCTGCAGCGGGGCGACCTGGACTGGAGAGAAATGCTCCACTCCAAGCCCAAATTCTAATTCAAATACCGCAACAACGAAGATACAAGATATAAGATACAAGATACACGATATTTCTGTGTCTTGCGTCTTATATCTTGTCTTGTTTTAGAAAGGAAATCAATATGGAAATTATCAAGCCCCGGACCCTGTCCGGCTTTATGGAGCTGCTGCCCGGCAAGCAGATCCAGTTTGAACGGATGACCCAAATTCTAAGAATAATGCAGAATGCAGAATGCAAAATGCAAAGTGTTCCGAAGCGGGACGATGCATTTTTGCATT
>JAZORP010000057.1:0-13228 GCA_045656665.1 Acutalibacteraceae bacterium
CCTGCATATTCTCCTTATGCAGTCGCAGAACACGCAATGGGTATGATAATGTTACTCAATCGCAAGCTTCACCGAGCCTACATCCGCACCCGCGACCACAACTTCTCCCTTGAAGGTCTGACCGGCTTTGACCTTAGAGGCAAAACCGTGGGTATAATAGGCACCGGAAAAATCGGCCAAAGCTTTGCCAATATATGCAAAGGCTTCGGTATGAATATACTCGGCTTTGACCCTTTTGAAAACAGCGAATTTTGCGGAAAATATGTGCCGCTTGATGAACTGCTTAATCTTAGCGATATAGTTACGCTTCACTGCCCTCTGACTAAAGAAAACCGTCACCTAATATGTGATGAGACAATAGAAAAAATGAAAAAAGGCGTTTTCATTATTAACACATCCCGCGGTCAGTTAATAGATACTCAGGCTCTTATGAACGGTCTCAAATCAGGAAAGGTTGGGGCTGCGGGGCTTGATGTCTACGAGGAGGAAACCGATTTATTTTTTGAAGACTTTTCTGATGAAATAATCCACGACGACACCATCTCAACCTTGATTTCGATGCCCAATGTTATCGTAACATCTCATCAGGCCTTTTTAACCCGTGAGGCGCTTTATGCGATAGCAGAAACCACCATGCAAAACCTAAGGGATTATTTTGACGGCAAAGAGCTTGAAAATGAAATTATAGTTTAATCACCTTGCTTTTTGGAGTTTCGCGTGGTATATTAAATAAGGTGATTTTATGACAAGAATGTATATAGTGCGCCATTGCGAAGCTATGGGTAATGTTAAAAGAATATTTCAAGGCTCTACCGACCTTGACATAAGCGAGCTTGGCAGCATCCAGCTTGAATTTCTCTCTAAACGCTTTAAAGATGTACACCTTGATCGCGTTTTTTCAAGCCCCCTCATCAGGGCGCAAAAAACAGGTAAGGCTATAATCGGTAATAAAGCATTACCCCTTGAAATTGAAAAAGGGCTTATTGAACTGCACGGCGGTGTGGTTGAAGGCCGCCCGTTTGCAGAGTGCTTTAATTCTATATACGGCCTTGCAGATGCGTGGGACAATCACCCTCAGGACTTTGCCCCTCAAGGTGGAGAGAGTATGCGCAACGCCTACGAAAGAATATGGCGAACCGTTAAAAATATAGCCACCGAGAACAAGGGCAAAACGGTCGCCTGCGCCACACACGGCGGTGTTATACGCTGCCTTGTCTGCCGCCTTTTGAAAAATGATATCCGCGAGCTTAAAAACACCCCCTGGAGTGAGAACACAGCTGTCACCTTAATCGAGTTTGACGATAACTTAAAGCCCAATGTGGTGTTTTTTAACGATGTTTCTCATCTGCCTGTAGAGTATGTTAACTCAAAAAGCCGCATAGTCTCCCAAGTTGAGGAGGGGGCAAAATGATAATAATGTCAGTAGATTTAGGCAAAGCGAGAACCGGTATTGCAATTTCTGACAGCGGAGAAAGCTTCGCTTTCCCGAAAAAGGTCATCACAGAATACAACACCGAAAGGCTCATTGAAAAGATACGGCTTGCAGCAGCTGAATACTCGGCCGAGCTAATCGTTGTAGGGTATCCTAAAAATATGGACGGCAGCGAGGGCTTTAGAGCAAAGGAATGTAAAGAAATTGCCGAAAAAATAGAGCTCGCCGCCCAAAGGCCGATTGTTTTATGGGATGAGCGCTGCACCACAGTATCAGCACATACTGCCCTCAACCTCACAGACACCCGCGGCAAAAAACGCAAAGAGGTTGTGGATGCGGTTGCTGCGGTGATAATTCTTGAAGACTATTTAGCCTACCGCAAAAATAACAGTTTGTAAACAACTATATATAAAAACATTCCAAGTTTTGAACTCGGAATGTTTTTTATTTTTACCTGTTTTTCAATGAAAGAGCCTTTTTAGCTTTTGCTACAATATCAACTGCTCTCAAACCAAATTCATCAAGAAGCTTTACTGCGGGACCTGAGTGACCGAACACATCATTAACTCCCAATTTAACGACCGGCACGGGATACTCCTCGCAAAGCACTTCGCTGACAGCGCTACCCAAGCCTCCCACTACAGAATGCTCCTCAGCGGTAACAATAGCGCCGGTTTCCTTAGCAGCCTTGAGCACTATCTCCTTATCCAAGGGCTTTATTGTGGCTATATTGATAATGCGCACATTAATGCCTTCTGCCTTTAACAAGTCGTGAGCTTGCAAGGCTTCGTTAACCATAAGGCCGGTTGCGATAACAGTGACATCATTGCCCTCTTTAAGCTCGACGCCCTTGCCTATCTCAAATTTATAATCATCTGAGAAAACTACCGGAACGGCCAGTCTGCCGAATCTCATATAAACAGGACCGTCATGATCCATAACGGCTCTCACCGCAAGCTTTGCCTCAGTAGCATCGGCCGGGTTGATTATCGTCATCCCCGGTATGGTTCTCATTAGCGCTATATCCTCGCAACACTGATGGGTAGCGCCATCCTCACCTACCGAAATTCCTGCGTGAGATGCGCCGATAACAACATTAAGATTAGGATAACCGATAGAGTTTCTAACCTGTTCATAAGCCCTGCCTGCAGCAAACATAGCGAAAGAGCTGCAAAAAACCTTTTTGCCTGTCGCGGCGATTCCTGCAGCAATGCCCATCATATTCTGCTCAGCAATTCCGCAGTTGTAAAATCTATCGGGGAAAGCCTTTTTGAAAACCCCTGTTTGTGTTGCTGCCGCAAGGTCAGCGTCAAGGACCACAAAATCGTCCCTTTCTGCTCCCAACTCAGCGAGAGTAGCGCCGTAAGCGGCTCTGGTAGCAACAGTTTTAACTTCTGACATAACCTCTCCTCCTTTACTGTAGCTCGGCGAGCTTAGCCTTAAGCTCTGCCATTGCCTGCTCATACAACTCATCATTAGGAGCCGAGCCATGCCAACCGACAGCATTTTCCATATATGAAACTCCCTTGCCTTTGACGGTTTTTGCAATTATGGCAACCGGCTTGTCAACTGTTTCAGCCTCGTTGAGCGCGGCCTCTATCTGGTCAAAATCGTTACCGTCATCTATCACAATAGCGTGCCAATTAAACGCTTCAAACTTTTTATCTATCGGGCAAGCAGAGTTGACCTCTTCTATTGTTCCGTCTATCTGAAGATTATTATAGTCAACAAAAACAGTTAGATTAGAAAGGCCTTTATTAGCCGCAAACATTGCCGCCTCCCAAACCTGACCTTCCTCTACCTCGCCGTCGCCCAGAACTGAATAGACGTTGAAACCTGCGCTAAAATGTTTGGAAGAAAGCGCCATGCCTACAGCCGCAGATATTCCCTGACCCAACGAGCCGGTCGACATATCAACACCGGGCACATTCTTCATATCAGGATGGCCTTGCAAAACACTGTCCGGCTTGCGAAGGGTTCCCATGAGCTCAGGGGCGAAGAATCCTCTCTGCGCCAGCACCGCATACAATGCGGGAGCGGCATGCCCTTTTGAAAGCACAAAACGGTCTCTGTTCTCCATTTTTGGATTTTGGGGATCGACATTCATTTTCTTGAAGTAGAGATATGTGATTATATCCACACAAGAAAGCGAGCCTCCGGGGTGGCCTGATTTTGCCGCGTGCACACCCTCAATAATACCCATTCTGGCTTTGCAGGCCGTGATTTGCAATTCTTTTTTAACTGCAGCGTCCATTCTTTACATCCTTTCATATTAAATGCAGCCATCAGCTGCACTGAATTTACGGGTCAGATAATCTATAAAATCAGCTACCGCGCCATCCCTGCAGGGAACCGTTATATAATCCGCTTCCCTTTTTATATCTTGTGGCGTGTCCTCTAAGGTGGCGCCAATGTCAGCTTTTTTTATCATTTCAAGATCATTATAAAAATCACCTATAGCAAAAAAACCGCCTTTTTTAATATCCAGTTTTTGACACAAAGCTTCAAGCGCAGAGTATTTCGAAACTCCCTTGGGCAACTGCTCATAATAGTAATACATTTTGCCCTCTATTTCAGCGCAGGTGTCAATAAAAACACAACTGTTTTTTTGTTTCGAAATAATTTCTTTTGCATTTTCCTTTTCTGGCTTGGAATCAAATGTGAAGATCACTTTATTCCAATTTTTTCCGCATATATCTTCAAAACAAGTATCGGGCGAAGTGAATTTTTCATAATTTTGATGAATATCAATAGCTTCAGTGCGCCTTATTGTGTAAACATTATCTCCGCAATGCACCTCTATGCCGATATTCATATTGCTCTCATAAAGCAATTCAGCTACGCGATAATCTTCTTTTTCTAAAAGCTTGTTATATAATATTTCAGAGGTTTTGGTATTGTGCGCTATACAACCGTTGCAGGAGACCGCGTGGGATATACTGCCGATTTTTGAAAGCACTTCGCTAAAAGCATTTTTGCCCCTACCGGTTGAAATTACGAAATATCCGCCCTCTTTGGTGAAATAATCAATTTTTTTAATATTGTCGGGGTGGATAAATCCACTTTCGATCAAGGTGCCGTCTATATCACTTGCCAACAGGCACCCGTCAAACAAACCCATTATGCTCTGCTCCTTTTGAGAAATTTCCCGAAGTATTCAGGCAGGTCAGTCTCAAACTCCATATACTTGCCGCTCCTCGGGTGAACAAATCCAATCTTTTTAGCATGCAAGCATTGGCCTCTAAGCTCTGTTATCACCTTTTTAGGGCCGTAGACATCATCCCCTGCAACCACATGCCCAATGTAGGCCATGTGCACCCTTATTTGGTGAGTCCTACCCGTTTCGAGCCTTAGCCCTACATGGGTAAAACCGTTAAGCCTTTCTATTACCCTGTAATGGGTGACCGCTTCCCTGCCGCCCTCCTTTAGTACCGCCATCTGCTTTCGCTTTATTGGGTGGCGGCCAATAGGAGCATTAATGGTTCCGCTGTCGGACTTTAGATTGCCGTAAACAATAGCTTCATACTCCCTTGTAAAGGAGTGCTCTTCTATCTGCTTTGCAAGCCCTATGTGTGCAAAATCATTTTTTGCAACCATTAAAAGTCCGCTTGTGTTTTTATCTATTCGGTGAACTATGCCCGGCCTCATCACTCCGTTAATTCCCGAAAGCGAATCTCCGCAATGGAACATCAGCGCGTTAACGAGGGTTCCGTCATAATTTCCGGGCGCCGGATGGACCACCATCCCCTTGGGCTTATTTACCACAAGCAGGTCGCCGTCTTCATAAACAATATCAAGGGGTATATCCTGGGGCGCTGCGTTATAGCTTTCAAGACAAGGCAGAGTGATTTTCACCAGATCGCCCTTCTTAAGCTTGGTATTTTTGGAGGAGCACTCACCGTTTACAAAAACATTTCCGTCTTGTATAAGCTGGGCCGCCCTTGACCTTGAAACATCCGCCGCAGTCGCAGTGAAAACATCAAGCCGAGCCGAGCCCTCGCCCTCAAAAGCAATCTCAATTATCTGCATTATCTCGCTTTAAGCCCTTGGCCTTTCCTTTAAAATCATTCACCATTTCAATTACATAGTGAAGAAATATAAGCCCCGCTCCTACAACAATAGCACAATCGGCTATATTAAATATCGGAAACTGCTGCCAAAAATCAAATTGCAAAAAATCTATCACATTGCCGCCTCTGAATATGCGGTCAATAAGATTTCCCACTCCGCCTGAAACCACAAGGCTTAAAGCCCAAAACATAAGTGGATCCTTTTTCCACAGCCGCCGAAGAATTATAACACATACCGCCATTATGACCGAGGTGAGGATTATCAGCGCCCACTTATAACCGCTCATCACACCCCAGGCGCCGCCGCGGTTGTGAATATAAACGATATTAAGCAGACCGCTTACAAAACCGTGGCCCTCGCCTAAAGTGAAGTTTGAAATAATATAAAATTTGGTGAGCTGATCTATGCCGAGTAGCAATATGCCGCAAACTATTGCCAATATATAAGAAACCAAAACTTTCCTCCGGATCAATAATCTATTTCGATGCTTTGAGTATCTTCCAAGGTTTCAACACTAAATCCCATCTGCTTTTCAGGTTCCGGCTCCTTAGCAGGTGCGACCTCTTCTTCATGAGGCTCCTCAAAAGTGCTTGGTTCCAACGAGCTCGAAATAAACTGTTCAGCATCGGGGGCCTTGTCGATAGCAGCAGAAACCAAAGCCGCTATTTCTTTCGGGTCAGAGGGCACACTGTCAGGTATTGCTGAGAGAATTTCCAAATGCTCTTTATATTTTGTTGTTATACTTGTTTTAAATGCAGCTATCTCCATTTTAAGCTTGTCAAACAAAACCTGCTGCCTTTCTACGCTGTCCTGAGCGGCTGCAGTAATACTGTTTGCTTTAAGCTCTGCCGCTCTAACCATATCCACAAGCTCTTTTTCGAGCTGAGCCTTGCGTTCCTGCGCTTTAAACTCAAATGTGGCAGAAAGCTCTCTTTCCTGAGCAGTTATAACAGATATATTGGCTTCGGCATTTTTGATTATTTCATCGCTTTGTTCTTTAGCTTCGGCCACAATTTTATCGGCAAGGCGCTGAGCACTCAAAAGCACATTCTGAATACTGCTTTGCGAAGCCTTTAAATCTTCAATTTCAGCTGAAAGAGACTCGATTTTTGTTTGAAAATCCTTTGTCATTCTCTCAAAAGCTGCATAGTCGGATTCGACCTTGTCAAGCAGGATATCTACCTCCTCCTGCTTGTATCCGCTCATAGATTTTGAGAATTTTACATTTCTTATCTCGGTTGCGCTGAGCACTTAAAATTCCCCCTTAAGTATATTTTTTATATTTGAGAACCACACGGTTTTTCTTTGTTCTGCCGTCTGCCGAGTCAATGAAAAACTTGCCTTTCCCGCGAACTGTAATAACATCCCCGTTGGTCACAAAGCGTGTTGCCTTTTGGGTGACAACCGAATTAATACTCACAAGACCTGCTTCAATGAGGCTTAATGCCTGAGCCCTTGAAACACCTGAAATTGCTGAAACAACACAATCTGCTCTGGTTGAGGAAACCGTCACGGTATTTTCACTTAGAGTGTCGCCTTCGGGCAAAGGCCCTATAAAGCCTTTCTCCACAGTAACGCCCGTTCTGCCGATTTTTTCGATTTGGGTGAGTATGTACTCTGCCACATCCTTGGCAACAAAAGTAACCGCCCTGCCCTCTTCAACAAGGATATCACCGACCGCCTCCCTTTTAAGGCCAAGAGCCATAAGGCTGCCTAAAAAGTCACGATGGCGCAAAACATCGGCTTTTCGGTATAAAAATGTCACGGCGGCTATGGGAAAATCCGTTCCCTCCTCTGCCCAGTCCGGAAAGCAGCCGAGCATCACCCTTTGGGCAAAATCGTATCCACCCCAAAGTGAGAATTTAATACTTCTGCGCTCTAGGATTTTTTCGGTAAAAGCCGCCTCCTCCTCGGACAGAAATCCGAGGAACTTAGGCCTTCCTGTTTTTTCGCATATATCCGCCGTGTCATCAATTCTCGATTTTAACAGCTCGGTTTGCATTAGAAGTACATAGAGCTGTCTTCAAACTCCTCCAGCAAAACCTCGCCCATCATATCAACGCCATTGGGCACGATAAGAAAGGTTCCGCGGGAAACTTTGCGCATATTTCCATGGTTTGCATATGCAGCGCCGCTCAGGAAATCAACAATTCTTCTTGCTAACTCCTTGTCAGCAGACTCAAGGTTTAAAACGACTGTTTTTCTATCGTTAAGGTGGTCCGCAATAGATGTCACATCATCGTAACGGTCAGGCTTAACCAATACCACCTGCATTTGGGCAGCATTAAGGTTTACAGTTTTGCTTTTGCCTCCTCCAACAATGCGCGGTGCCGCCTCATACCTTCTTGCGGGCACCGGCTCGCTTGGCTGAACCTTCTTTTTAGTTTGGCTTTCAGCCACCTCTTCGAACTCATCCTCGAACTCGTCCTCATCCGGAACGGTAAGAATATTTTTAATGCTTTCTAAAAGTCCCATATTGCAACTCCTTTAATTTTAATATATCCGCCTGCCGAAAAGGGCTGTGCCTAATCTCACAAGCGTGGCTCCTTCTTCAATAGCAACATCAAAATCATCCGACATTCCCATTGAAAGAATATCCATACTACTATTATCTATTTTTTTGCCTCGAATGTCAATAAACAGTTTATACATTCTGCGGAAATATTTGCGGTTTTCTTGAGGATCGTCGCAAACAGGCGGTATTGCCATAAGCCCCCTCACCTTTAAATTGGGAAAAGCGGAAATTTCCTCCAAGGCGGCAGGCAATTCTTCGGGGGTGAAACCCCACTTCGACTCCTCTCCCCCGATATTAACTTCAAGCAAAATATCCATCGTTTTCCCCGTTTTTTCGGCCTGACGGGATATCTCCTTTGCAAGCTTCACCGAATCGACCGACTCTATAAGCTCTACCTTATCGATTATATACTTAACCTTGTTGGTCTGCAAATGCCCGATAAAATGCCTATGAGCAGGGTTAACAAAATCATTTTTTGAAAGAAGCTCCTGAACCTTGTTTTCGCCAATGTAATCAATGCCTCGGCTAATAGCATAATTTATTGTTTCAGCGTCGACCGTTTTTGTGGCGGCCAACAAGGTTATATCCTCAATATTTCGCGAAGAAATTTCCGCCGCTTTTCGAAGCCGCTCACTCACAGCGGCAAAGTTCTCATCAAACTCTTTAGCTGACAATTTTTCCATCATACAGATTTTTTCCTTTCACTACCACCTGGTCATAAAGCTTAAGCACCGAATCATTATCCTTGGCGCAGAGGATATAACTGTCGGTCGAGTAGACTATCTCCACAGGGACAAAATTTATCTGCATACCCGAAAGCACATAAACACCTCTCTGTGAGTCAACAACTCTAAGCGCGCTTTTTGCCACCTTGAGACCGCTGTATTCGGATTTCACGACCGTCATCTGGCCGCTGCGCATATTGGCAAGCTCGCTGTTCATCTCGTTACAGGCGAAAAGAATAACCGCACTTGAAGAGTTATCAGAGATGTTGATTTTCTTGACAGTCACATTAAGCTCGGGTGAGGATTTGAGCGAAGTGGTGATTTTCAGGCTCTCCCCCTCTTTATAATTAAGAGATTGATTGATTGAAACTTGTGCCGCGATGTACCATTCGTAGTCCGAAACTATCTTGCCGATTACATCCCCGCCCTCAGCTTTAGGCTCTACCGAATTTAAGAACTCAGGTGTTATGGTAGATAGGTCGCTCACATCAAAGACCTGCTCATAACCGTCAGTCTTAGAGACAAAGTATCCCGATTGCTCGGCCAATATGTTGCCCTTAGCATTGGGTAATGAGGCTATGAGGGCGCCCAGCCTGCTATTCAATGATTCAAGTTGGGCCGAAAAATCCACCGAATCGCTTATCGCTGCCTGCTTGCGGTTAATAGACGAAAGCAGTTCTTCGGCTTTTGCTGCAACATTACTGTAATCTCCCGTGGATGATGCCAAAACAAAATTGTTAACCCTTTGCTCCAGCCTCTCATTTATAAGATCAAGATTAGCAGCTTCAATATCATTGTAGCTTAAAATATCCTCAATATCTGAAATTTTGTTTTTTATGGTCTCAATTTCGGAAACGGTGATAGAAGCGTTCTCGCTGCCGTAAATATCAGCTATCACACCGTTTTTGGAGACTCGGCTTCCATCAGATGTGACATAGTGCATCACTCCGCCGCCACTGTAGTTGACCAAGGTCTCATTTCGGATTATAAGCCCGTCGATTTCAAGTCCGTCCTGCGCTGTAAAGTAAACCGCGTTCTCGGTTTTAACAGGGCTGTAAAGCGATGAGATAACCTGATTGCCTATAAATACAACTGCGAGTAAAACTAAAAAAATCTTTAAAATCGCCGAGCCCTTCAAAGCAATTCCTCCTCTAAAAATTTTTGTGTTAAAAGCTTTGCTTTTTCTGAAACATTGCCACATTCATCGGCAAAAATCCAATTTATATTCTCTTCTCTCCTGAACCAAGTCAGCTGCCTTTTGGCGTATCGCCTTGTTTGCTGTTTTAAAAGCTCTGCCGCTTCGCAAAGGCTGCACTCGCCCTTTATAAAACCGTAAAGCTCCTTGTGGCCTATCGCCTGAAAAGCACCCTTTCCGGATGTTTTATGAAAGTTTTTTTGAGCTTCATGGAGAAGCCCTTTTTCGAGCATTATATCAACCCTTTTATTTATCCGTTCATAAAGCAACTCGCGGTTTTTGTAGGTGACACCTATGACCAACGGGTCAATGAACGATTCGTTTCTTTGCGAGAGTATGTTCTGTTCTGTCATATTTTTTCCAGTTAGGTGATAAACCTCAAACGCCCGAATTATTCTGCGGCGGTTGTTAGGGTGCAGCCTTGCGGCTGTCTGCGGGTCAATCTCAGCCAATGCCTTGAGCATCTCTTCTGCCCCTATTTGGTCAAAGCGGCGCTCTAATTCCTCTCTTAAAGCAAAATCGGTTTTTTCATTGTGGTATTCGGTATTATGAAGCAGGGATGATATGTAAAGCCCCGTTCCTCCTACCACTATCGGCAGCTTACCTCTTGCGGATATCTCCTTTATGCGCTCTCGCGCTAATTTCACATAGTCGGCCACCGAGAACTGCTCATCGGTTTCTAAAAATTCCAAAAGATGATGAGGTATCCCCTCCATTTCGGCCTTTTCAGGAGCGGCCGAAGCTATATGAATACCCCTATAAATCTGCATTGAATCTGCGGAAATTATCTCTCCCGCAAAGCTTTTGGCAATATCGATTCCAAGTGCGGTTTTGCCCGAAGCTGTGGGCCCCACTACAAAAACTGTTTTAATTTTACTCATTGTATCCTGCCAAACTGCTTTTCAAGCTCCCGTTTTTTGATTTCAAAAGCAACCGGTCTGCCGTGCGGGCAGTACATTATCTCCTTTGAAGTGAGCACCTGACGAGCTAAAGAAAGCATTTCCTCTCGACTTGTTCTGCCGCCGGCTTTAATAGCCGCCTTACAGGCCACGGTGTGGAAAAGATGGTCTTCCCTCTCGGAGGAAACCTTTCCCGCCTCCAAAAGCCCTTGCGCCACTTCGGAAATAAGCTTTGAGATATCTTCATCTGTAAGATAAGCAGGAACAGCCCTGACTAAAACAGCCGAATTGCCAAAATCCTCAGTCTCAAAGCCCGAAGCCAAAAGCAATTCCGAATTACCTACTATTGCATCATATTCCTCTGAGGTTAAGGTTACCGGTACCGGCGCAAGCAGGGGCTGAATCTCTATTTTTTGCAAAGACTTTAACCGGTTGAAAATTATTCGCTCGTGGGCAGCGTGCTTGTCTATCATAAAAACACTTTCTCCCATTTGGGCGATTATGTATGTAGAGAAAGCCTCGCCGATAAGGATTATTTCAGGGCTTTCTTCCTTTTTGTCGGCAGAAATGCCTGTTGCATCAGGTTTAATAGTTTGGAGGCTTATTTCTTCATCTTTTGGAACCATCGGGGGTGTTTGAACTGCCTTTTCGGAATCTCTTATATCAATCGGCTCTGTTTTTGTGCCATCAGGCTTCATAAACGAATAAACATTAAAAAAATCAGGCTCGGTATTATTTCTGAACAAAAGAGTATTGCTCTTGCGAGCAAAATTGCCAGACGCTTCTTTTTCAGAGCTTTTTGCAAATGTATTCTGAGGCTCGATTTTTTGCTGACGATACTCCTGTGCAGTCATACGCTCGAATTTATTGAAGGTAGGTGTGGTTAGATTGACCTGAGGCCTTGTGTCCCCTGCCGAAAGGGCATTTTTAACTGCAATATAAACCGCGTCAAAAACGCTTTTTTCGTTAGAAAAGCGCACCTCGGTCTTTGCAGGATGGACATTAACATCCACCGTGTCAAAAGGAATCGACAAATAAAGCACAAACCCCGGGAATTTACCCACCATTGAGCTGTTTTTATATGCCTGTTCCACCGCCGCGGTAACCGTTCCCGAGCGGACAAGTCGGCCGTTTAGGAATGTAAACTGATTGTTTCTCGTAGGGCGGCAAAAAATCGGCTTGCAGGTAAGCCCCTCCACCTTTATGCCGTCATGAATAGACTCAACCTCAATAAGACTTCCCGAAAACTCGCGCCCCAAAACGCTGTAAACCGCGCTTCTTATACTGCCTTCTCCGGAAGTAGCAAGGGTTTGCTTACCGTCTCGGATAAATTTGAAAGAAATTTCCGGATGAGAAAGCGCAATGCGGTCGACAACCGCAGCGCAGGCGTTGGCCTCCGAAACATCCTTTTTCAAAAACTTCATTCTCGCAGGGGTGTTGTAAAAAATATCCCTGATTATAATAGTGGTGCCCTCAGGGCAGCCGCTTTCCTCGTACTCCTTCTCGGCGCCGCCTTCAATACTGTAGTGTGTGCCGCAATCGGCATCGGCAGTAGCGGTGAACATCTCAACCTTAGCCACAGATGACACTGCCGCCAAGGCTTCGCCCCTAAATCCTAATGTCGAAATTGAATCAAGGTCTCCACCTACAGATATTTTGCTTGTGGCGTGGCGCAAAAATGCCGTTGGTACATCTTCATAAGCTATACCGCAGCCGTTATCGGTCACACGGATATATGTAATGCCTCCCCGCTGAATTTCGACTGTGATAGTGTCAGCTTTAGCGTCAATGGAGTTTTCAATCAGCTCTTTTATAACCGATGCAGGCCTCTCAACAACCTCTCCCGCGGCTATAAGCTCAGCCACATTTTGGGGTAAAAGTTTAATTTTGGGCATTTTCACACCTTCTTTCGAAATTTAAAATATATTAAAGTGATTTGGCCTTGTTACAGATATCAAAAAGTGTTTTCATCGCCTCAATAGGTGTTAAGGTGTTGACATCTATATCCTTTAGCTCATTCAAAATTTCCTGAGCCCCCTGCATCTCAATCGGCAGCTGTATATCGGCAGATGGAGTACTTCTATATCGCACGACACCCTCAGCTTCGGTCTTTTTTAGAATTTCCTTTGCCCTGTCTGTCACAGAGTTGGGTATTCCGCTCAATTTTGCAACCTCTATGCCGTAGCTGTCATCGGCACTGCCTCTGACTATACGGCGCAGGAATGTGATATCATCACCGCGTTTTTTAACAGCGATATTATAGTTCTTCACACCCGCAAGCTCATTTTCCATCTCGGTCAGCTCGTGATAATGGGTGGCAAAAAGGGCCTTTGCTCCAAGCTTGCGCTTGTCGGCTACATGCTCTAAAACCGCCCTCGCTATCGACATACC
>JAZORP010000058.1:0-55335 GCA_045656665.1 Acutalibacteraceae bacterium
CAACAAATCCGACCCCACAAAATAATAAAGTATTAAAATCCTGCATTTCAGGAGTATTAAATATTCTATATTGAACCTTAAAATTCCAAGGTCCATCAAGCCCCATAGCGGCAAAAAGACCTATTGCGATAAGAATACTCAACAAATTTGTTATAGAAAAATTATTAAATAAATATATTGTTGTTGCAACTATTGTTATTGAAATTTCAAAGAAAAGGAGTATGTGACGTATCTTTTTGAGAAAAAGAATAATTTTCAGCATTTTACCACAACCTTATTTTGTCATTTTCTATACCATCTGTTGCTATATCAAGAAGTAATGCCATTATACCTCCTACTGAAATAATCGTCGCGATATTATCAAGTGGGGATACAAGAGAAGCGTCCCCTGTCTTTTGGAGAACCGCCCCTGTCTTTCTCACCTGTGTTTTCTCTGTCTTTCTATTGTCTCCGTCTGCTTTTATTGTCGCCTAAGTTGATATAAAAACACAATCCAAAAGGCAACAGCAAAACAACCTAAAGCAGCTACTATTATTTTTCCAATTATCGGCTCTTTAACTTCAACGCGATAGGACTCGTCAAGTTCAACGAACTCAAAAGTTTCCAAACATTCTTCAAAATTGGATCTAAACTTAAAGTCAGGCCAACAATCCGGAACTATCCCCAAATTATTTTCCTTCATATAATCCTTTAATAGATTTTTTGTATATGTATTAAAAGCAAACCAATTTCCTGTATACCCTTCAGGTTCTTCATCAAGCTGATCCCAAGTTATAGGCTCTTCCAAATCAGAAGCATCAAATCCTGCCGGCCAAAGCTCAATTTCCAAAACAAAAAAACTGATTATCGGAACTTTATCCCATCTGACCTTGTCTATATTAATAATGAATAATCCTAATAATGCAGAAATTGTAAATATTGATGCCAACACTAACGATACTATGCGTAATTTCATAAATAATTCCCCTCTCAATTATTATCTAACGAGGACAGGGGACCGTCCCCTGTCTTTCGCGGCTGTTTTCTGTAGGTTTATAGCTTTTATTATATGGTGCTAAACCGATTAACTGGATCATCACATCGCATCTTCATCAATGTTGTTCTCAGGAGACAAGAGAACCATCACCTGTGTTTTCTTGACAAGACAGAGAACCGTCCCCTGTCTTTGTTTCATCATTTTTTAGCAAAAACCCTATTATACCCGCGAGGACAGGGGACCGTCCCCTGTCTTTATATCGAGCCGAATGTGTATTTAGAAGTGAGATTTAAATTCTCATCAAGGGTTATATTAGCTTCCGTCGCTCTGGTAATTATTCCCTCTTCGTAGATATAATTATACTCTTTTAAGGCCTTTATGTCAATTATATGTAGCAAAAAACAGCCGGATCTCTCCGGCTGTTTTCTGTAGGTTTATAGCTTTTATCATAAGGTGCTAAACCGATTAACTGGATCATCACATCGCATCTTCATCAATGTTGTTCTCAGGAGACAAGAGAACCATCACCTGTGTTTTCTTGTCAAGACAGAGAACCGTCCCCTGTCTTTTATGACTTAAGTAAAAATATGTCAATATATATTACAATTATTTGTAAATTAAAAAGCCGTCACAGTGCATAACACTGTGACGGCTAGTGGCTTTTGATATTTATTTTATATAGATAGAAGATTCTTGATGCTACAATGCATTACCACCTTATTCTTCCTTTTGCATACGCTTCATCTTTTCCCAATTGTAAAAACCGTAACTGTCGTTGAGGAGAAAGGTTACAAAGCAGAGTATCATCGGTGTGCAGGACGGGTCTTTTATCGCGGCCGATAACCATAATATAATAAGAACTATATCATTTGCTCCGTATGCTACTGCATAATAAGGGCTGCGGAAAAAGGCAAGGTATGCTGCGGTGAAGCTTGTTAAAACTGAAATCGTGCTCATAATGAGGTTTGCATTGCCGAGATATTTTAGTATAAAATAAAAAGCGATCGTCACTAAGGGAGCTGATATTATAAGCGCTGTTTTCACTCCTCGTGAAAGCGAGCTGATTTTGACGGAGCCCGAATCCTTGTAAGGATGCTTCACCCAAGAAAGCACTGACATCATAGCTATCGGGGCGCTCATTCCGAGATAGGTTATCATTTCGCCGTAATAACGGAAGTAGAATGAGATAATTCCGTAAAAAACGGCGAACACAACGGTCAATATCTGGCCGAAAACATATCCTTTGGCCACAAAGATAAGGGCTGTAGCGCCTACAAGTGACGCTGCAAGGCTCAAATAATCCTTGTCAGGGGACAAAATAAAAGAAATAAATATCAATGCCATAGAGGATATCCATAGCCACAGTTCAAATTTAGTGAGAGTTTTAAAGGGATTTTTATATGTCAAACTAATACCTCCAAAAAAAGCATTCGCCTGATATATCTTCTATGACCTAACGATATATCTACGAATGCTTAACGCTTACTACCCGGTGGCAGCCAAATATTTTTTGTATTATAGTATATTATTTTTATATTGTCAATTAAAAAGTGAAAAAGAGCCGTGAAAACGGCTCTTTTTCACTTTTAAGGGGTTTGAGGAGAGAATTTCTCTGTTGCGAGAAATTATACCAAAACGGGTGCGGCTCCCTTTTCGGTACAAGCATATAATAATACTCAAATTTTTCGTTTCTATATATTTTCTATGAACTAATTTTTAATTTTTTCGTGGAATATAGTTTACATTTCAGCCAATAATAAGATTGACGAAAGGAATGATAACATTGAAATATTCGCAATCTCACAGGACGCGGAAGTTCGGCGCAGGATTTTATCTTGTGATTGCTTTGTGCCTTTTAATTATCGGCGGCGCGGCATGGTTTGCGCTATCTAGAAATTCGGATAATAGCGGCACAACTGTACCGAAAACACCCAACAGCAGTGATGAATATTCAAACAACGATTCATCATATAATGAAAGTATCCCCGAAATCATACCCGATGATAATACTGCAACCGAAACGGCAAATCCTGAAAGCGATGTGCCTTATTCTTCGGAGGAGACAGTTTTCGATGAGAGCACGGCAATCTCCTTTACAATGCCTGTTCAGGGAGATGTTATCAAAGAGCACAGCCTTACCCAGCTGCAGTATTCGGCGACCTACGGTGATATGAGAGTTCACAGCGGAATTGATATCGCGTGTGACGAGGGAACATCTGTCGGAGCTTGCGGTGATGGCACCGTCAAAAGCATTGAGCAGAGCGCAACTCTTGGCAACACAGTCACGATAGAGCACGCAGGCGGTATAACCGTGAAATATTCTGCCCTTGAAAATGTGCAAATCAAAGAGGGTAGTGCGGTCAAAATGGGTGACATTATAGGCGCGGTAACAACCGTTCCGTCAGAATGCAACGACAAGAGCCATCTGCATATTGAAGCTTTTGCTGATGGTGAAGCGGTAGAGCCTTTAGAGGCTTTAGGGCTCAAATAATTCCCTGCCCTCGTGTCAGATTTCGTTTAGGGGCAAAAATCCACCCCTTGCATCAATTCGGTGCAAGGGGTGGATTATATTTATTCTATATTAGAAACCGAGAAGTGCGGTGCCTGCATTTACAAGGCTTTCCTTTTTCTTCTCACCGTCGGCAGAGGATGCTCCCACTGCGCAAACATAAATTTTTATTTTGGGCTCTGTTCCCGAGGGGCGGACGATAAGCGAAGCGCCATTTTCCATAAAGTAGCAAAGCACATTTGATTTGGGCAGGGTTAAAACCGTTTCTGCTCCCGAGAGGGTGTCGGTCGATACAGAGCGGCCGTAATCGTTGATTTTTACAACCTTGCTGCCGTCTATCTCTTTAGGCGCATTTGCGCGCAGGTCATCCATAATACCCTTGATTTTTTCCATTCCGCTTTGGCCCTCGCAGGTAAAGCTTTTTTGAGCTGTGTAGTAATAACCGTACTTATCATAAATGCTGTTGAGGACATCTCCGAGAGTTTTGCCCTGTGTTTTATAGAAAGCGGTCATTTCACAGATAAGCATTGATGCTACCACCGCATCCTTATCGCGGGCATAGCTTCCGGCCAAATAACCGTAGCTTTCTTCAAAACCGAAAATATAGCGGCCCGGCTCTCCTTTTTCGGCCAGAATCGAGATCTGCTCGCCTATGAATTTGAATCCTGTCAAAACATTTACAAGGGTGCAGCCGTAACTGTCGGCAATTTTTTGGCAAAGCTCGGTTGATACGATAGTTTTAACCGCAAGTGGGTTTTCGGGCAGGGTTTTATTTGCGGTTCTGCGTTCTAAAATATAATTAAGCAAGAGTACGCCAACATCGTTTCCGCTGAAAAGTTTGTATTCACCGTCTATTCTTACCGCAATGCCGACACGGTCACTATCCGGATCGGTGGCGAGGAGAATGTCGGGGTCGGTTTTTTCTGCCAGCTTTAAAGCGCATTCAAAAGCCTGCTTAATTTCGGGGTTGGGATAAGGGGCAGTGGGGAAGTTACCGTCCGGCAGTTCCTGCTCGGGGACAACCTCCACATGTGTGATGCCGAGCCTTTTGAGGATAGCTCTGACCGGTTTATTACCTGCACCGTTGAGCGGGGTGTAGACCACCTTCAAATTTGAAAGGTCGGCATCAGGCTCTACTCTCTGGGCTTCAACATTGTCGAGATATTCCTCTATTATATCATCGCCGATATATTCTATCATACCGTCATTCACGGCTTTATTATAATCGATAGATTTAACCCCTTCAAATATATCAACGCTCTGCATTATAGAAAGAACAAAGTCAGCTTCATTGGGGCCCAATTGACTGCCGTCAGGCCCGTAGGCTTTGTAGCCATTGTATTTAGAGGGGTTGTGACTTGCGGTGACAACAACGCCAGCGTCACACCCGAGGCGTCTCACAGCAAAGGAAAGCATAGGAGTGGGCATAAGCTCTTTATAAATATAAACCTTAATACCGTTGGCTGCAAATATTGATGCGGCCGTTTTGGCGAAAACATCCGATTTTATGCGGCTATCATAGGCTATAGCGACCTTGCCGTTTTTGGTGACCGAGTTGACATAGGCGGCAAGCCCCTGCGAGGCCTGTCCAACGGTATAAATATTCATACGGTTGGTGCCGGCACCGATAATACCTCTAAGGCCTGCCGTGCCGAATTCCAGGTTTTTATAAAAAGCGTCAGATATGAGATCTTGATTGCCGGCAATAGCTTTTAATTCCTTGATTAAATCAGGATCGCCGACAGCTTTTTTGCACCATAAATTATACTGCTTATTTATCATATGAAAGCCC
This sequence comes from Acutalibacteraceae bacterium, assembly GCA_045656665.1. Classification (GTDB taxonomy): domain Bacteria; phylum Bacillota; class Clostridia; order Oscillospirales; family Acutalibacteraceae; genus UBA737. The sequence goes on from JAZORP010000058.1 coordinate 5,278, forward strand.
CCTTTAGATAATTTAATAATAAAACTTTTCCCTTAATTTGTCAATGCTTTGATTCATAAGAAGGTAATAACATTATTATATGATGTTTAAGGTGAAAAAATTGGCGAATGAGGGCGCAAAATTAATTTTAATATTATTGACAAATAAAAATAGCGGTGATATAATTTATAAATTAAAAAAGCTTTTATTTAGTGGAATATATCCTTTTTTAGGAGTGAAAGTTATGGAAATCAAAATTATAAAAACCGCCTGTCCTAAAGAAAAACCCGACAGTAACACTTTAGGCTTCGGTAAAATTTTCACAGACCATATGTTTATGATGGATTGGTCAAGTGAAGATGGCTGGAAAAATGCGAGAATAGTTCCTTTTGAGAATATTTCCTTGCATCCGGCTTCCACAGTTTTGCACTATGGTTCTGAGATATTTGAAGGGCTTAAGGCCTATCGCCGTAAGGATGGTAAGGTTCAGCTTTTTCGACCTATTGAAAACATCCGCCGTATGAATCGCTCTGCAGAGAGGCTTTGTTTGCCGCAGATTCCTGAGGAGGATGCTTTGCAGATTTTAGAAACCTTTGTTTCTCTTGAACAGGATTGGACTCCCTCGGCTGAGGGAACATCCCTTTATCTGCGTCCCTTTATGTTTGGAAATGATGAATCGTTAGGTGTTCATGCAGTTAATAATGCAACCTATATTATAATTGCTTCCCCCGTAGGCAGTTATTACAAGGAGGGCATCAACCCGGTTAAAATTATGATCGAGGATGAGGATGTCAGGGCTGTCAGAGGCGGCACCGGCTACGCCAAATGCGGCGGCAACTATGCCGCGAGCAACCGCGCAGGCCAGCGCGCAGAGCAGAAAGGCTATTCGCAGGTTTTGTGGCTGGACGGTGTTGAGCGCAAGTACATAGAAGAAGTAGGCGCTATGAATGTTATGTTCAAGATAGGAGACGAGATAATCACTCCTATGCTGAGCGGCTCCATCTTGCCGGGAATCACGAGAATGTCCTGCATAGAAGTTCTTAAAAAGCACGGTTATAAGGTAACGGAGCGTTTGCTCAGTGTGGACGAGCTTTCCGAAGCTATGAAGAACGGAACCTTGAAAGAGGCCTGGGGCTGCGGCACAGCGGCAGTTGTTTCCCCGATAGGTGAGCTTTGCTACAAGGATATTAAATATTCTGTAAACAACGGCGAGATCGGCGAGGTCACACAATATCTTTATGATACCTTAACGGGTATTCAATGGGGGAAAATTGAGGACACATTCGGCTGGACATATCCTATTAAATAATAAAAAATGATATAAAAAACCCGCTTCATATGAAGCGGGTTTTTTATGTAACTTTATTCGGATTTTCCTTTTTTCATCTCGGCAAGGATTTCTGTTAAGAGTTCTTCAGTGGTGGGAGCTTTGGCCTCTTCCACGGCGATCTCTTCTTCAGCTTTACGCTTTAATTTAGCCTCTGCGATCTCGCGGGTTTTTGTGAAAACCTTAATTAAAAGGAAGATGAAGAAGGCGATAAGCAAAAAGTCGATAACTGTTGCCAAAAATGTTCCAAATCCAATGACTACAGCTTCTTTTGTGACCTCGCCTGCAGCATTAGTAACGGCAGGAATCATAGTCCAATTAAGCTTGGTTAAATCAATGTCGCCGATAAGGCCGCCTAAAAGGGGCATGAGCATATCGTTTACAAGGCTGGTGGTTATCTTGCCGAAGGATGTGGCCACGATAACACCGATAGCCATATCAAGCACATTGCCGCGCATTATAAACTCTTTAAACTCTGTGATAAAACCTTTTTTGTCCTTTTTCATTGAAATTCACTCCTAAAAAGTTATATTTTGCAGGGGAATTAGTTTTCGCTGTAGATAACTGTAACATCGGGGTGTAACTGTAAAATTGAAGCGGGGACCTTGGGAGTAATGGGGCCGAAGAAGGCTTTTTCGATAATATCCTTTTTATTTGCGCCGTTTGCTATGAGCAATATCTTCTTAGCGTTAAGAATCGACATCATACCCATAGTGATAGCTCTACGCGGAACATCTGCTTCGCTTTCGAAGAAACGGGCATTGGCTTTAATTGTGGACTCATCAAGGGTTACGGGATGGGTCTCTTTAACAAAGACATCATCAGGCTCGTTGAAGCCGATGTGACCGTCAAGACCGATTCCTAAAAGCTGGAGGTCAATTCCGCCTAAATCAGCGATGAGCTTATCATAAGCCTCGCCCTCAGCTACAAGGTCCTTTGCGCAACCATTAGGAACATATGTATTTTCCAAGGGGATATTCACATGGTTGAAAAGGTTGTTATTCATAAAATAGCGATAGCTTTGGTCATTTTCACCGTCAAGCCCTTCGTATTCGTCAAGATTGACAGAGGTCACGGCTGAAAAATCAAGCTCGCTGTTTTTATGCCGCTCTATAAGCTTTTTATAGGTTCCAATAGGGGAAGAGCCTGTCGCAAGCCCCAAAACACAGTTAGGTTTCATTGTGATTTGAGAGGAAATAAGGTTGGCCGCGATACGGCTCAATTTTTCATAGCTGTCGGTTTTGATAAAATTCATAGTTTGCCTCCTGTTATATTGTGTCGTAAAGCCCTTGTTCAATCATCTTAGCAATGGCATCTACAACCATTTGTTTGTCTTCTTTATAAGTAACGCCGTACCACTTATCCTCTGCAACAAGCATTTTGACCCGTTTTCTATCGGTTTCAATAAGCTCGGACACAACGCTCGGTAAATAGTATTCAGATTTAGGGGCAGTTATCTTTTCTTTCAAAAAGGCTGTGAAGCCTTCTTCAATAAATGTGAATATATCTGTATTAAAGCCCCAAAGGTTCATTGAAACCAGAGTTTCCGGAGCAAGCTGTTGCCAAGTGGCTCCGTCATCTTCTGTGTACTTACAGTCGGAAGAAATTTTGGTGCGTTCTGTTACAGTTTTGAGCTCGCCGTTCTCAATTTCACAAACCCCTCTTGAAACATATCCGTTTTCGGTCAGGGTATTAGCGAGACGGAAGCCTACCATACAGTAATCCTCGGGGTCGGTTTTGAGAAACTCAGCAATTTTGATGAATGCTGAGCGGCCGTAGTAATCATCGGCATTAATAACAGCAAATGGTTCTTTAACTACATCCTTGCAACAAAGAATAGCGTGTGCTGTGCCCCAAGGTTTTACGCGGTCGGGTGGGCAGGTAAAGCCTTTCGGCAAAACATCTGTCTCTTGAAAAACATATTCAACCTTTACCTGTTTTGCGATGCGGCGGCCAACCATTTCCTTAAAATCAGCCTCGATTGCGTGCTTGATTACAAAGACTACCTTTGTAAAGCCTGCTTTAACGGCATCAAAAACCGAAAAATCAAGCAAAACTTCCCCGTTGGGACCTATCGGTTCAATCTGTTTGAGCCCGCCGAAGCGACTACCCATACCTGCGGCCATAACGACCAATGTTATATCCTTTGTCAAAATCATTACCCCTTACAGTATTGTTTTACGATTTGTTTCATTTGCTCCCAATTTTTCTCCATATCCGCGACGAGTTTAAGCTGGGTGCGACAGCGGTCAAGATTTTGGGTAGAATAGGAGGTTTTGAAATATGTATCTCCGTCAAGATAGTCCGTTAAAAAGCGCATACCGCATTCGATAGTCATCATTTTTGAGCCTTCGGGCAGAAGCATTATCTCCTCATCGGGCAGTTTGCCTCCGCAGCCCTCAAGGAAACCCTTTGTGAAAATTTCAAACATTTCCATATCGAGGTTTACCTTTGACAGATCTTTTTCGTCCTCAGAAGCGGTGCTCGCGCCGAAGCGGATAGCATCTCCGAAATCTGTAACAGAAAAGCCGGGCATAATAGTGTCAAGATCGATAACGCAAAGAGCCTTACGGGTTGTGGAATCGAGCATAACATTATTGATTTTTGTGTCATTATGGCTGACCCTTAAAGGTAATTTGCCGCATGCATAATTATCAAGAAGCAGGCTGTAAAAATCCTTACGGGAGTTGACAAATTCGATTTCACTCTTAACTGCTTCAGCTCTTGAGTGTTTATCTTCGGCCACTGTTCTAAGAAAATCCTCATAGCGTTTTGGTGTGTTATGAAAATCAGGAATTGTTTCATAAAGTGTGTCCGCAGGGAAATCTGTAAGCAGGCGTTGGAAATTACCGAAAGCCACGGCGCACTGGTAGAAATCTTCTGTTGTGTCGGGGCGGTCAAGGCAAATGGAGTGGGTCACAAACTTGAAAACACGCCAGCAGTTGCCCTCTGCGTCAAAATGATATGTAGATCCGTTCAAGGCTCTGATAAGTGTGAGAACCTCGCGCGGATCGGAAACCTTTTTGGAAAGGTATTCAGTCACATTTTCAATGTTTTCCATAACCTGAAGAGGTTTTTTGAAAACATTGGTGTTTATTGTTTGGAGAATATATTTATGCCGTTTGCCATTCTTCTCTTCGGTGATGATCTTATAGGTGCTGTTGATATGACCGTTACCGTAAGGAATTGCTTCGCGGATTTCCCCGCAAATTCTAAAGCTTTTTATGATGTTTAATATTCTATCCAAAATGATTTTCCTCATTTCCGGAATTTTTGAGTTCCTGTTTTTCTCAAAGGATTATGGACTGACCGTCCATCTCTTCGGGTTGCTGGAGTTGGAGGAGCTTAAGAATAGTTGGGGAAATGTCGCAAAGCTTGCCGCCTTCGCGCAAAGAACATTCTTTGCCTATAACGGCGAAAGGAACGGGATTTGTTGTATGAGCGGTGAAAGGAGAACCGTCCGTATCAAGCATACGGTCGGCATTACCGTGGTCTGCTGTGAGCAACATCACGCCGCCCATTTTAAGGGTAGAATCCTGCACTCTGCCAACACAGGTGTCAACAGTTTCTACCGCCTTGACAGCGGCTTTAAATATACCTGTGTGACCAACCATATCACAATTAGCGAAATTTAGGATAACAACATCATATTTTCCGTTTTCTATAGCCTCGCAGACCTTGTCGCAAACTTCATTTGCGCTCATTTCGGGCTGCAGGTCATAGGTTGCTACCTTGGGCGAGTTGACAAGGATACGGTCCTCGCCTTCAAACATAACTTCGCGGCCGCCGTTGAAGAAGAAGGTTACATGGGCGTACTTCTCGGTCTCGGCGATACGAAGCTGAGTCATCCCCTTTTTAGAAAGATACTCACCTAAAGTGTTGGTAAGAGTTTGGGGTTTGAATGCAATTTCAACATTCGGCATAGAAGCGTCATACTGTGTCATACAAACATAGAAGACCTTCTGCCTGCCGCCGCGGCGGGTAAAGCCGGCAAAATCATCGTCAACAAAGGTGCGGGTGATCTCCCTCGCTCTGTCGGGGCGGAAGTTGAAGAATATAACGCTGTCACCGGTCTTGATGCGCTCGGTATCGGCAACAACTGTCGGGAGAACAAACTCATCGGTGATATGCTTACCCTCTTCATCAATCTGAGTGTAGGATTCTCTGACTGCGGCAGAGGAGTTGGTGGTTTGAATACCTTCGCCGTATACAAGAGCGGCATAAGCCTTTCCAACACGCTCCCAGCGGTTGTCACGGTCCATGCCGTAAAAACGGCCCAAGACTGTTGCAAGCTTTCCGCACTCAATTTCGCTGAGCTTTGCCTCTAAAGAGTCTATAAAATCTGCAGCGCTAGCGGGAGGAACATCGCGGCCGTCAAGCAAAGCGTGGATATATACCCTTGAAAGACCGTTTTTCTTAGCCATTTCCACTAAAGCATAAAGATGCTCTATATGGCTGTGAACGCCGCCGTCCGAAAGAAGGCCCATAAGGTGGAGGGCGCTGTCATTCTTCTTACAGTTTTCTATGGCATCCAAAAAGGCTTTGTTTGTGAAAAAGTCACCGTCGGAAATGGATTTTGTGATGCGGGTAAGCTCTTGATAAACTATACGGCCGGCGCCTATATTAGTGTGCCCAACCTCGCTGTTACCCATCTGACCGTCGGGAAGACCGACATCCATTCCCGAAGCTCCAATCTGTGTGGTGGGGCATTCGGCAAAAATCTTATCAAGACGGGGGGTGGCTGCAAAATCGATAGCGTTGCCGTTTTTCTCGTGATTGAAGCCAAATCCGTCCATAATAGTTAAAACAATAGGTTTTTTCATATCTTTCTCCTCAAATTGAGTGGTTGCTGCAAGCGGTGATTTATTTGCCGGTAGCTTTGACTATAATTGAGAAGTCCTCAGCCTTGAGGGAAGCGCCGCCGATAAGGCCGCCGTCAACATTCTCTTTGTAGAGAAGCTCGTCGGCATTCTTAGCGTTCATAGAACCGCCATACTGAATGGTAACAGTTTCTGCAACCTCTGCACCGTAAACCTCGGCGATAGCTTCACGCACATATCTGTTGCCCTCATCTGCCTGATCAGCAGTTGCGGTAACACCGGTGCCGATAGCCCATACAGGCTCGTAGGCTACAATGATATTTTTAAGCTGCTCGGCAGATACATTTGTGAGAGCCATTTTGGTCTGATACTTAAGTAAGGTCTCGGTGTAGCCGAGTTCTCTTTGCTCAAGGGTTTCGCCAACGCAAACAATAGCGGTAAGGCCTGCATTTACAGCTGCGAGTGTGCGTAGGTTTACTGTCTGGTCGGTCTCGCCAAAGTACTGACGCCTTTCGCTATGGCCTACAACAACGTATTTAACACCGGATTCCACGAGCATCTGGGCGGAAATTTCGCCGGTGTAAGCGCCCGAAGCCTTGAAGTGAACATTTTCTGCACCGATTTCGATGTTAGAGCCTTCAGCGGCTGCGACAGCGGCAGGGATATCAATAAAAGGAACGCAAAGAACAACTTTGCAGTCGGCACCTGCTACGAGGGGCTTCATTTCGTTGATGAGAGCGGTGGTCTCAGTAGGGGTTTTGTTCATTTTCCAGTTGCCGGCAATAACAGCGGCTCTTTTAGCTTTATTCATTTTAATTTCTCCTCAATAATTTATTATATTGTTACATTATAGCGCAAAAGATAATAGATAACAGAATGGCTCTAACAGGCAGCAACAAACTGCGGCCCGCGAGAGAAAACAACTATTATCTATTATCTGATGATGTTTTGTTTAATTATTTATCGTTGAGCGCGGCAATTCCCGGAAGCTCTTTGCCCTCGAGGAACTCGAGCGAAGCGCCACCGCCGGTTGAAATATGGGTCATCTTATCGCCGAAGCCGAGGGTGTTGACCGCTGCGGCAGAGTCACCGCCGCCGATAACCGTTACGGCATCGGTTTCAGCAAGGCTCTTAGCAACTGCGATAGTGCCTTTGGCGAGGGTCGGATTTTCAAACACACCCATAGGACCGTTCCAAACAACCGTTTTTGCATTTTTAACTTCATTTGCAAAAAGCTCTGCGGTTTTGGTGCCGATATCAAGACTCATATAATCGTCAGGAATCTTGTCAGCATCTACAACCGAAATCTCAATTTCAGCATCGATCGGGTCGGGGAAGTTTTTAGCGATTGTGCAATCGATGGGGAGAAGAATTTTAACTCCCTTTTCCTCAGCCTTAGCCATCATATCACGGCAGTAATCTACCTTGGTTTCGTCGATAAGAGAAGTGCCGACGCCGTAGCCCTTTGCAGCTAAGAAGGTGTAAGCCATACCGCCGCCGATAATAAGTGTGTCGGCCTTGGTGAGAAGGTTTTCAATAACGGGAAGCTTGCTGTCGACCTTGGCACCGCCCAAAATACAAACAAAGGGGCGAACGGGTGTTTCAACAGCTTCGCCCAAATATTTGAGCTCTTTGCCGATAAGGTAGCCGGCGACAGCCTGCTTAACATGGGAAACTACACCTACTGTAGAGCAGTGAGCTCTGTGAGCAGTGCCGAAAGCATCATTAACAAATATATCAGCCAAAGAACCTAGCTCTGCTGAGAAGGCTTCACCGTTTTTAGTTTCTTCTGCGCGGTAGCGGGTGTTCTGAAGAAGAACAACATCGCCATCATTCATAGCGGCAACAGCGGCCTTAGCATTTTCGCCCACAACATTATCATCGGCTGCGAAAACAACCTCTTTACCCAGCTTTTCGGAAAGAGCCTTGGCAACAGGGGCCAAAGAAAGTTCGGGCTTAGGCTCACCCTTGGGTTTGCCGAGGTGGGAACAGAGGATAACCTTGCCACCGTCTGCAATCAGCTTCTTTATAGTCGGAAGAGCTGCATTAATACGGTTTTCGTCAGTGATTTGGCCGTTTTTAAGCGGAACATTGAAGTCGCAACGGACAAGCACCTTTTGGCCTTTCACATTAATGTCGTCAACGGTTTTTTTGTTGAGAGCGTTCATTAGTATACTTCCTTTCAAGAAAATTGTTTTACTATTAAATATTTACTGTAAAACACATACACTTATATATTACCACATTTTACAGTTTTTTCAACATAAATTTAAGTTTTCCTGCAAAAAATTATTCAGAATTATCCCAACTGTAGTTATGTAGCTGACCGAAATTTTGAAGCGCTGGGTAATCCCATTGGCGCAAAACCTCATAAACGGCTATCGCAACAGAGTTTGAAAGGTTAAGGCTGCGAATCTCGCCCTGCATAGGTATCCTCACACAGCGCTCGGGATTTTCGAGCAAAAGCTCTTCAGGAAGCCCGCGGGTCTCCTTGCCGAAAAGCAGATAGCAGTTATCAGGATAGGATATTTCGGAATGGGTATGGCGGGCCTTTGTGGTGTAAAAGAAAAATTGCCCGTCATTTTTTTCAAAAAATTCGTCTATATCCTTATAGTAGATTATATCAAGATACTGCCAATAATCAAGACCGGCGCGCTTTAGCTTTTTGTCATCAATTTTGAAGCCCATAGGCCCCACAAGATGAAGCCTTGCGCCGGTTGCGGCGCAGGTGCGGGCAACATTGCCTGTGTTTTGCGGAATCTCAGGTTCAACCATAACTATGTTTATCTGCATTTTAATCACCAAGTATAATTATAATTGCTAAAAAAAACTTGTCAAGCCGTGGCTTAGGATATATAATATTATTATAATGATTATAGAATGTTGAAACATTTTAAAGGGCAGGAAGAATATGAAAAAATATGACGGTGTTATGAAAAGGGCGCGTGAGCTTGAGGAAAAAAACGGCATTAAATATGCTAAAATTAGCGGCAAGCTTTACAAAACCATTGATTTTTTTTATTTGCTCTGCGGGATTTGGATTGTTCTTATGAATGCCTTTTATATTATCGGGCAAGTCGTTTTCTATAGTGACAAAGGGAATATTGATAAGCATTTGAATTCTATCGTAACCGTTTCGGTTTGCAGCGGAGTTATGATTGCAGGATATTTGTTTGTTCGTTTCAAAAAGCAAATAATAGGCGCGGTTTTAACTGTTGTATCAGCCGCTATGTTAGTTTCTGTGTTTGCAAATTATCTTGCGGATGATTCTGCAAGCCTTGGGTATAAGCCTTCATTTTATTTGCGACATTTTGCACCGGCTGTCATTTTGGCGGCGCTTGTAATTTGGCTAACGGTGATAGCTGTCAGGGAAAGGGTCAAAACCGACAGGCAGTATAGAAAGGTTGCCGAGAACTTATATAATATGCACACCTCCTTGTTGGCTGATGGCAACTCTGATATGACAGACGAGCAATGGGATGAGTTTTTAGCAAATTACGACCCTGACCAACAGAAGAAGCGCTGAGGAAAGATTTAATGAAAGATGATACTGCATTTAAAATAATCGCAAGGATAAGAACCGACTTTCCAACTAAGTTTGGGATACCGCGCCAAAGCGGATTGGTTGCCGGTCTTAAGGGCAGGATAGTTTTTGAGCCTGAGTACAGAGACGATTCGGCACTAAGGGGAATAGAGGGTTTTTCCCATCTGTGGCTGCTTTGGAAGTTTTCGGAAAACTCGGCCGATGGATGGTCTGCGACGGTGCGTCCGCCAAGGCTTGGAGGCAATAAGAGGATAGGGGTTTTTGCTACCCGTTCTCCTTTCAGGCCAAATCCAATAGGACTTTCCTCTGTAAAGCTTGAAAGAATAATCACCGGCACTAAAGAGGGAACACAGCTTGAGGTTTCGGGGGCGGATCTTTTGGATGGCACCCCTATTTATGATATAAAGCCATATATCGCTTACACCGATTGTCATCCCGAAGCTTTGGGCGGATTTGCAGATGCGGCATACGGCAAAAAGCTGTCGGTAATAATTCCTGATGACATAGCCAATGAGCTGCCGCAGAATATGCTTACCACCTTAAAGGAGATTTTGTCAGGCGACCCGCGGCCGGGATATCACACGGCCTCGGACCGAGTGTATAGCTTTGAATTTGCAGATTACGCGGTAAGCTTCACTGTAAAAGATGAAATATTGACCGTGGTTTCCATTAATAAGTATAGATAAACGCCCCGCAGCAAAAAAAGATGCTGTCGGGCGTTTTTATATATTGTCGAAAACTGCGTGAAGTGAGAAAAAGTGGCTGTACAAATTTAAGGCTTTCGGTCTAACCGAGAGCTTTGTTGTGAAAAAATATAATAATGACTTGAGAAAACGAATCTGAAAACAACAAATAATGTTGAAAATGTGAAAGTAATGTAATTTTAGCAAAAATACTATATTTTTTCACAAAATCGCTTGCAATTCGCATCATATCGTGGTAATATATGTAAAACTTTAAAGAAGGAGACAACAATCAATGGAAAAGAAGCTAAAAATCGTTATTGCTGACGATACAACGGAATTAGGGCAGAATTGTGCCAGAGTTTTTAAGGCCTACGGCATGAATGTTTTGCTCTGCGAAAAGGATGGAACAAAGGTATTCTCTAAGATAAAAAGCGAAAAACCAGACATTGTTTTAGCTGATGTTTTTATGCCGAATCTTGATATTTTAGGGGTTTTGAGAGGTCTTAAAGAAATTGATCCCAAGGAAAGGCCGATGGTTATGGCAATGTCAAGCTTTGACAATCAGCGTCTTGAAAAAGAGATGCTTGAGGCAGGGGCTGATTATTACTTTTTAAAGCCATTTGATGTCAATATAATGGCCGAGCGGATTATTCAGCTTTCGGGTTGGAAGACCGAAAAAACACCGCTTGTGGTGAAAAACAACGTTATGAGTGACCCTGAGCTTGAACTTATGGTGACCGAAATCATACATCAGATAGGCGTACCCGCACATATAAAAGGCTACCACTACTTAAGAGAGGCAATAATTTTGTCGGTAAAGAACAGTGATATTGTAAATTCTGTAACAAAGCTTCTTTATCCTACTGTTGCAAAAAATCACGGCACGACTGCTTCGAGGGTTGAACGCGCCATAAGGCACGCAATTGAGGTAGCCTGGGATAGAGGAGATATCGATGTGCTTAATTCCTATTTCGGATATACTATTCAAAATGAGAGAGGCAAACCTACCAACAGCGAATTTATAGCTATGATAAGCGATAAACTGCGGCTTAAGCTAAAAATAGGATAATTTTACAAAGCAGGGCGCCCGCCCTGCTTTGAATTTTATCAATAAAATATAAAGTAAAAAAATGCTTGCAAATTGGCAAGCAGTGTGATATAATTTATCAGCTATTTAAAAAATAGCAAAAATAACACACATTTCGCCGGCTGTCGGGCAGGTGCATCCGCTTACTGCCGGATGAGTTCCGAAGACAAGGGCGAGATGGAGGTAAAACCTTAGGAGGAAAAAACATGGCAGTAGTATCAATGAAACAGCTTCTTGAAGCAGGTGTTCATTTCGGACATCAGACAAGACGCTGGAACCCGAAAATGGCTGAGTACATTTTCACAGAGCGTAACGGCATTTACATTATTGACCTTCAGAAGACGGTTAAGAAGCTTAACGAAGCTTATATGTTCGTTCGCGATATCGCAGCTGACGGCGGCGACATTCTCTTTGTCGGCACAAAGAAGCAGGCTCAGGATTCCGTTAAGGAAGAGGCAGAGCATTGCGGAATGCCCTATGTAAACGCTCGTTGGCTTGGTGGTATGCTCACCAACTTCACAACTATTAAAACAAGAATTTCCCGTCTTAACCAGCTTCGCGCTATGAGGGATGACGGCACATTCGAGCTTCTCCCCAAGAAAGAGGTCATCAAGCTCAATCTTGAGATTGAAAAGCTTGAAAAGTTCCTCGGTGGAATTCAGGATATGAAGAAGATCCCCAGCGCTCTCTTTATAGTTGACCCCCGCAAGGAAAGAATTGCTGTTGCCGAGGCTAAGAAGCTCGGTATCCCGATCGTTGCTATCGTAGATACAAACTGCGATCCCGACGAGATTGATGCGGTTATTCCCGGTAACGATGATGCTATCCGCGCTGTAAAGCTCATTGCTGAGACTATGGCAGCTGCAGTTATCGAAGGCAGACAGGGCGCTGAAATGGGCACTGCTGCTAACGATCAGGCTGAAGAGGTTAGCGAAACTGCAGAGGATGCAGAATAATTTAATTTTATCCGGAGGTAAATAAAATGGCTTTTACTGCTAAAGATGTTCAGGCTTTAAGAGAAAAGACCGGTTGCGGAATGATGGACTGTAAAAAGGCCCTCACAGAGACCGGCGGCGATATGGATGCAGCTGCAGATTATTTAAGAGAAAAAGGCCTTGCTTCTCAAGCTAAGAAAGCAAGCCGCATTGCAGCTGAGGGTACAGTTTGCGCATATACTAATAATGGTGTTGGCGTTGTGGTTGAGCTTAATAGTGAGACCGACTTTGTTGCTAACGGCGACGGTTTCAAGGCTTTAGCTGCCGAGGTTGCCCAGATAATTGCTGAGCAGAATCCTGCAGATGTTGATGCTCTTCTCAAGTGCGAGAAGGACGGACAGACCGTTGAGGAAAAGGTTCAGGAATTATTCCTTGCCATTCGTGAGAATATCAAGATCAGACGCTTTGAGCGTGTTGAGGGCAAGGTTGTTACCTATGTTCACGCAGGCGGAAAGATCGGAGTTATGGTTAATTTTGATACCGCTCTTGAAGCTGACAATGCTGACCTTATAGCAATGGGTAAAAATGTTGCAATGCAGATTGCCGCTATGAGCCCCGCTTATTTAGATGAGGCATCTGTTCCGGCTTCTGTTATCGCAAAAGAGAAGGAAATTCTCATCGCTCAGATGAAGGAAGACCCCAAAATGGCTAACAAGCCCGAAGCAGTTCTTAACAAGATCGTTGAGGGTAAGATCGGCAAGTACTACAAGGAGAATTGCCTTGTAGAGCAGCAGTTCGTTATGGACGGCGACATTACCGTTGGCAAATATGTTGAGAAAACAGGAAAAGAGCTTGGCGCTGATATTAAGATTGCTTCCTATGTTCGTTTTGAAAAGGGCGAAGGTCTTGAAAAGCGTGTGGACGACTTCGCAGCAGAAGTTGCCGGCATGGTTAAATAATCACTGTTAATTTAAGGGGCTGTTTTAACAGTCCCTTTTTGTTCACCGAAAGGAGGATTTTATGGCTAATATTTATACATCAGCTCAACAGCTTATCGGCAACACGCCTCTTTTAAGGCTTGAGGGGCTTGAAAGAAAGTATGGCTTAGGGGCCAAGATTTTTGCAAAGCTGGAATATTTAAATCCTGCGGGAAGTGTAAAAGACAGAGTCGGAAAAGAAATGATAGACGATGCGGAAAAAAAAGGCCTTCTCAAAAAAGGCTCGGTTATAATTGAGCCCACATCAGGCAACACAGGTATCGGAATCGCAGCAGTAGCGGCATCCAGAGGGTACAGAGTAATTATCGTAATGCCCGAAACTATGTCAGAAGAACGAAGAAAACTGATGAAAGCCTACGGTGCCGAATTGGTGCTCACAGACGGAGCTAAAGGTATGAGCGGCGCTATAGAAAAGGCAAACGAGCTTGCTAGCGAAATGCCTAACAGCTTTATACCGGGGCAATTCACAAACCCTGCTAATTGGAAGGCGCATCTTGAGACTACCGGCCCTGAGATTTATAACGATACTGACGGAAATGTCGATATATTTGTTGCCGGTGTAGGAACAGGCGGCACAATAACAGGAGTGGGGAAATATCTCAAATCGAGAAAAAAGAATGTAAAGATCGTGGCGGTTGAACCACAGTCCTCACCCGTTTTATCAAAGGGAATATCCGGCAGACACGGGATTCAGGGCATAGGGGCAGGCTTTGTGCCGGAAGTTCTTGATAAAGAGGTTTTGGATGAGATTTTAACGGTGTCTGATGATGATGCTGTCCTCACTGCGAGGGAAATGGGTGTGACCGAGGGCATCCTGGCTGGAATTTCATCAGGAGCAGCACTCCACGCTGCGATAAGGCTTGCCGAAAGGGAAGAAAACAAAGGTAAAAATATAGTTGTTGTTTTGCCCGATTCAGGCAGTAGGTATCTCTCAACAAAGCTATATGATTTTTAAATTGCATAAATCGCACCCTTTTGTGGGTAGTAATATAATTTGTTTGCCTTGTTTAAGCGCATAGTCGAGGGAGATTTTAGCGACGCTTTTACGAGTGGTTGGGAGATTTTGTTGGTCATAATAGGCGATGCAAAAGTGGCTTTTATTTATCATTTCGTAATTTCGCTCGATATAAGCGGCTCGTCCTGAGTTAATGATATGTTCAGGATAATATGTGTCCTCGTAGCTTTCCAACAAGTAGTTTTTATAGTGTTCACTTATGTATGGATATTCCGCCCGCACATAAACTCGTTTTATGTGCGGGTATTTTTCTTTTATTTTGGTAACTGTATTAAGGCACAGACTATTAAATTGGCTCTTGCTCCCGAAAAGGAATATATCGATTTGTTTCTCTCGAATTAGTTTTTCAATAATCTCGTTAAGTTTCAATTTTAGTTCCTCGGTTTCGTTAATAGTTCTATGACCGAAGAAACAACAAGTATTTTTACACATAAGAAATCACCGCCAAGCCAAGTTTACCATATATGGCCCAGAAAGTCCATATATGGTCGTTATCACCTTCCTAAAAAGCATAGACTAAATATAGAATCTTTTTAGGAGTGTTATTATGGATACGAGAAAAGCTGTAGCAAATAGATTATTACAACTTTGTGAGGAAAAGAGATTGTCGGTAAACGCTCTTGCAAGGCTCTCCGCAGTTCCGCCTTCAACATTGAAAAATATAATTAATGGTGGTAGCAAAAATGCAGGAGTTGTTACGCTTAAGAAACTGTGTGACGGATTAGAAATTTCGCTCCGTGAGTTCTTCGATGATGACATTTTTGATGATATAGAGCAGGAAATTAAATAATGTTCTATTGACGAAGAAACAACAAGTATTTAGTTTCATAACCTTCTCTCCAAAATTCTACAGATATACCATATATCTATTTTAAACATTATAACACATAATACATCTAAAATAAATATACAATATATTTATTATGAGGTGAAATCATGGCTATTAAAAGTGTATCAATTAGAATTGAAGAGGAAATGTTGAATAAAATCGCACATATTGCTGATTACGAAGGCAGAAGTGTTAATAGTCAGGTACTCGTTTTAATTAGAGAAAATATTAAAGCTTTTGAAGATGCCAACGGCGCTATAGATGGCAACATTACTCCTGCATTAAATGTAAAACCTACCCGTAAATAATGAAAAATCCTCTGCTGAAATTCGGCAGAGGGTTTTTCGTTATTGTATCAAGAAAACAACTTGCTAAAACTCCCGAAAAACCGAGGCGATATCGTAACCTAACGGGAGGGGAACCCCCTCCCCTACGAAAGGCAATAAAATTTGGTTAAAAAACCTATGGACAGTCCGGGAGGCCGGTCCCTACGCAATTCAATATAATTTGATTATTAACTACAAAATCTGTGATTACCGATGGTGGTAATGATAGGGCGGCTAAATATCCATTTATTGGTGGATTTAACGGGATTATAATAATAAATTGCGCCGCCGCTCGGGTCTAGGCCATTTATCGCGTCGGATGCGGCGCGGTAGGCGCTGTCAGAAATGCTTTCGTAGAATTGCCCGTCATCAAGGCAGGAAAATGCCCCTTTCTGGTAAACAACACCTGAAAGCGTATCGGGGAAGGAGGGATGCTCTATGCGGTTGAGTACCACTGCTCCCACCGCTACCTGACCGGAGTATGGCTCGCCCCTTGCTTCGGCAGAAATTATTCGCGCGAGCAAATCATAATCGGCTGAGGAATATCCGCCGTAGGAGTTAGTGTCGGCATTGGTCAGCCCCAAGGCTTTGAGGGTGTTTTTACCTGCTATACCGTCGGCCACCAAACCGCTGTCTCGCTGGAATGCGATAACTGCATTTTTTGTGGCTGTGCCGAATATGCCGTCGATATTGCCTTTATAATATCCGTATTCTTTTAAAACCGATTGAATCTCTCTTACTTCTTGCGAGCGTGAGCCGATTTTTGAAAGGGCCGAGGCGCAGACGGTGCAAAACGAGAAAACCAGCATTAAAGCCACCGTTATTTTAATAACCTTTTTCATAAAGCTCTCCTTTGTTTTTATTAGAATGTCTTGAATTTTCATTTTTATTCCAAATGTCCTCTTAACTACAAAATATTTTATATTCCAACATCACGCTTTGACAAAATAAATGGACTATGCGATTTATAATGTTAACAGTAATATGGGCGGTGATATAAGTTGAAGGATATTGTAAAAATATCGGGCAAGATCGAAAATTTCACTTTCAAGGAGATATTGTCGGCATCTGTTTCACACATTTTAGTAGGTGTAGCGA
This sequence comes from Acutalibacteraceae bacterium, assembly GCA_045656665.1. Taxonomy (GTDB): domain Bacteria; phylum Bacillota; class Clostridia; order Oscillospirales; family Acutalibacteraceae; genus UBA737. The sequence continues at coordinate 21,922 of JAZORP010000058.1, forward strand.
CATTGGCTGCGAGCAAAGCGGTGGTGTTGGACAGGCTGTTGCCGTTTGGGCTCTCGGTTTTAGCAGGAAGTTCCTCTGTTTATACCCCTGCGGCAGCGATAGGAGCATTTATAGGCTATTTTATTCCGGCTGTGGGCAACGGAGCTTTCAGGTACATAGCGGCTCTCTTTGCCTTGCTTGCAATAAAACTGCTGCTCGGCAGTTATAAGAAGCTTGTGAGCAATCCAATGTTTTTGACATTTATTTCTCTTTTGGCCAGCGTTTTAACTTCGGCAGTAGCACTTAAAGGCATGGAAACCAACCTACTTGATGTGATGACCGAGGCTGTTCTTTGCGCTGCGGGTACATATTTTACAGCCTGCAGCTTTAGAGCGATTGAAAAATCTCAAGCGGGATTTTCGTCGGACGAGCTGACCTCCTTACTGATAGTGATGAGTATTCTTATAATGGGTCTGCAAAGGATAGAGCTGAACGGCATATCCTTGGGTAGAATACTCAGCATACTCCTTATCCTGACAGCATCAAAATACGGGGGCATCATTTCGGGTGCTGTGAGTGGTATCGTGGTCGCGCTGACATTGTCACTTAGCGGAACTTCCGGCAGTGTGGGAGTGGCAATCGCTTTCGGAGGACTTATGTCGGGCATTTTTTCAGCCTTGGGAAAATACACTCAAGTAATAGTGCTTATAATGTTCAGCTTTATTGGCTCGGTATCTTCAGGGGATGTTACTCTTATCTCTCGCACCGTTACCGAAGCGGCCCTCGGCTCTGCCTTGTTTTTAGCTTTGCCCCGCAAGGCTGGAATATATCTCGGCAAGGCCTTTTCGGCACAGCCGCATTTGAGTATACCTACCGGAATAAAAAAATCCTTAACCATGCGCCTGGAGCTTGCTTCAAATGCTCTAAAGGATGTTTCCGAAACGGTGGATCAGGTATCTCATGAGCTTTCGAAAATCAACTCGCCCGATTTCGGAACGGTAATATCTGCTGTTGAGCAGGATGCCTGTGCAGGCTGCAAGCTGAGGGTGCATTGCTGGGAAACAAGGCGGCAGGAAACTATAAATGCAGTTTTGGAAATGACCAAAGCTGTAAAGCAGGGGGAATGTTCGCCTGAAACCGCCGCGCCGGAGGAATTTAAAGGCAGATGCTTGAGGGTTTCGCGTGTAGGAAATGCCGCATACAAACGATATTCAGACTACACCTCTCGAATAGTGGCCGAAAGCCGAATTGATGAGGTGCGTTCGGTAGTGTCCGACCAATTTAACGGTATTTCGGCGATGCTTTATGATTTGAGCTGTGATTTTAAGAATGACGAAATGTTTGATAACAGCGCAGCCGAAAAGGCAGCAGCAGCCCTTAAAAACCTTGATATAAGGGTAGATGAAGCCTGCAGCCGAATAGATAAATACGGCAGAATGACACTTGAATTTAAGCTCAAAAAAATACCCGAGCTTGTCATAAACAAGCTTCAGGTGATGAAGATGGTGTCGGTCGTTTGCGAAAGAGATTTTGATGTGCCGAGGGTTAGCGAGGTTGGAGGCGATATCTTTATCATTCTCAACGAGCATCCCGCTATTAGTATTGATATAGGTGTTGAACAGATATGCGCCTCGGGTTCAAATATGTGCGGAGATGCCTACAAATATTTCTTTGACAACAGAGGCCATTTCATAATGATATTGAGTGACGGTATGGGCACCGGCGGCAGGGCGGCGGTGGACGGTGCAATGGCTTCAGGACTTATGAGCAGGCTTTTAAAGGCGGGATTTGGGTATGACTGTTCCCTGAGGATACTCAACTCTTCTATGTTATTTAAATCCACAGACGAATCCTTGGCAACGGTGGATATTGCGAGTATTGACCTTTTCACCGGTCAAACCCAGCTTTACAAGGCGGGGGCTGCCCCCACCATTGTCAGGCGGTCGGGAAAGACAGGCAAGGCCGAAAGCACATCCTTGCCTGCAGGAATACTTAGAGACATAGGTTTTGATAAGGCAGCAATAAAATGCAAAATAGGGGATATTGTTGTTCTGCTGTCGGACGGGGCTATCGGCAACGGCACCGATTGGATAAGGGCCGAGATAGAGGCCTGGCAGGACGGCTCAGCTCAAGAGCTTGCGGAGCGGCTTTGCGAATGCGCAAAACGGCGGAGAAATGATAACCATGAGGATGATATCACGGTTATGGCGGCTATTATGAATAAGTCTGTATAATCTAAAAGCGTGTAGAATAAAACTACACGCTTTTTATTATAGATAAAATCGGTTATAACCCTTGTTTGTTCTAATATCCTTCCACAGAAATTCGCCGTTTTCAAGGGTTATATAGCTGTGGGGGCTATTCTCTTTCGGGATGGACACAGAGCCAGGGTTAATATAGATGAGTTTTTCGGTTTCCAGGCATTTAGGAATATGTGTGTGACCGCACAGGAGGATATCACCTTGCGATAGGGCGGGCGGGTTGTTTTGGTCATAAATATGACCGTGGGTGGCATATATAATACGGTCTTTAATAGGTATGACGGCGTAATCCGCCAAAATCGGGAATTCGAGCACCATTTGGTCCACTTCAGAGTCGCAATTTCCTCTCACACAGAAAATTTTATCCCCCAGTGGATTGAGCATATCTATTACTTCTTTTGGAGCGTATCCTTTTGGAAGCTCATTCCTCGGACCGTGATACAATATGTCACCAAGCAGGAGCAGTCTGTCGGCCTTTTCACTTTCGAAAGCTCTGAGCAAAAGGCGGCAATATTCCGCCGAGCCGTGAATATCCGATGCGATTAAAAATTTCATTTTTTCTCCTTTTTCACTTTACAAGCACTTTTTCGATTTTTCCTATTATCATACGGTGGTAGTCATTATTTTCATACCAACTTAAGGGGGCTTTATCGGTGAAATTTTCTTCCCTTAGCGCATCGATGTATTGCTTTTTGCAAATGATGACCATTCGAGCCTCTTTGAAATATACCGTGTTTTGGGAGAAAACAGGCGTAAGCCCTGTAAGGGCGGTTTTATCGACATCTCGGCCGGATGAGCTGCCGCAGACCTTGTGAATATCTTTATTATCACCATAAAAGCTTAAAGCAAAATAGTCTGAGTTGTCTAAAAACTCCATTGTGTATCTTTGAGGGCGAACCATCGCAACAACACAGTCGTTGCCCCACATCTCGCCTGCAAAACCCCATGAGGCGGTCATCATATTATACTTTTCCTCATTGCCTGCAGATATAAGCATCCACTCATCGGCAATAGCTTTTATGAGATTGGTATTGATTTCCTTAGCGGTTATTGTTTTAAACATAAAGCCCTCCTAATTAGCGGTAAGTTTTTTGTAAAGCGCGGCTATCTCTGCGCGCAAGAGAGTGTTTTCGGGAGCTTTAAGGGAGGGGTCGCTTTTTATTAAAAGTTCAGCCTCTTTGCCTGCCAGCTCCAAGGTTTTACTGTCGGCAAAAATATCTGCAATTCTCATATCTGGAAGTCCGTGCTGGCGGCGGCCCAAAAAGTCACCCGGACCGCGCAGACGCAAATCTGCATCGGCAATTTGAAAGCCGTCCGCTGAAGCGCGGATTATTTCGAGGCGCTTTTTGGTTTCGTCCGAGTGGCTGTCAGACACAAGAATACAACTTGATTTATACTTCCCGCGGCCTATTCTGCCGCGCAGCTGATGGAGTTGTGAAAGGCCGAAGCGTTCGGCATTTTCTATCATCATAACAACGGCATTTGGAACATCTATACCCACTTCGATAACTGTTGTAGCTATAAGTAATTGCACTTCGCCCTTAGCAAAGCGGCGCATAACCGAATCCTTTTCTTTTGAGTTCATTTTGCCGTGAAGTAGGGCTATCGAATAACCCTTGAACTCGCCTGAAGCAAGCTCCTCATAGTATTCCGTAGCGGAGGTTATATCAAGGTTTTTGTTTTCCTCTACCAAGGGACAGATGATATAACCCTGGCGCCCGTCGTTCAAAAATTGCTTTATATAATTGTATATCCTTTGCCGATATGAGCTGTCAACACAATAGGTGTCGATTTTTTGCCTGCCTTTGGGATATTCATCAATAATGCTGATATCAAGGTCACCGTAGATTATAAGCCCCAATGTTCTTGGGATAGGGGTAGCAGACATAACAAGTGTATGCGGATTTTGACCTTTTGATGAAAGCTTTCCTCTTTGAGCTACGCCAAAACGGTGTTGCTCATCGGTGATGACAAGCCCCAAAGCCTTGAACTCTACATCATCACTTATAAGGGCGTGGGTGCCTATGAGAATATCTATCTCTCCAAGGGTGAGCGCCTCTTTAAGAGCGTTTTTTTGCTTTTTGGGAGTAGCGCCCGTAAGCAGAGCGCAGCGAATACCGGTCATCGATGTGAAGCCGGAAACGGTTTTAAAATGCTGTTCAGCCAGAATTTCGGTAGGAGCCATTAGAGCCGATTGGTAACCGTTTTTAGCAGCAACATACATAAGAGCCGCTGCAACTGCGGTTTTTCCACTGCCTACATCTCCTTGGACGAGGCGGTTCATAGGCCTGTTTGAGTACATATCCGCAATACATTCTGCCGCAACCCTTTTTTGCGCAGTTGTCAAAGAAAAGGGAAGCAGCGAGCAAAACTCATCAAGACAGTTGTTATGTATAAGGCAGCCGGATTGGCCCCTCGAGCGTTTTTTAAGAAAGGAAAGCCCTGCCCTTAGGATAAAGAGTTCTTCGAAAACAAGCCGTTTTTTTGCCTTTTCAAAGCTTTCGGCGGTTTTGGGGAAATGAATATTCTCCAATGCGAATTTTATGTCGCAAAGCCCGTTTCTCTTGCGAATTTCAAGGGGGAGGGTCTCAGGCAGCTGCACCGCGGCGAGGGCGGTTTTAACAAGCCTTTCCATCATTTTGGAGGAAAGGTCCTTAGAAGCGGGGTAGATGGGCTGGATGCCTTTAAAGCCTACCTCCATTATAATAGGCGAGCTCATCTGCCTATAAAAATAGCTACCGCCAACCTTACCGTAAAAAAGATATTCGCGCCCCATGCGCATTTTTTCTGCAAGAAAGCGTTGGTTGAATAGGGTGACTTCCATCTGGCCGGAGGAATCTTCGGCTAAGAATTTGTAAATCGTCATACCGGTGCGCTTTTTCGAAGCTTCGACAGGGGTTGTAAGGGTGGCCTTGATGCAAGTATTTTCGTAAAACGGAGCATTATCAATAGTTGTCACCTTTGTCCAATCCAAGTAGGACCTTGGATAAAAACGCAAAAGGGCACCGACAGTATCGATGCCCTGGTTTTTCAAAACAACAGCTCTTTTTTCACCAACACCCTTGAGGAATTGAATATCGGTGGCGGCTGTTATCATATAAAACACCTCGTTTTAGTTCTTATCCTATTCAACAGAAACGATATAGTAGTAAACCGGCTGGCCGCCGTTTATAAATGTGATTTCGGTTTTGGAACCGTATTTAGCCTGAATTTGTTCTTCAATAGCGGCTGCCTGCTCATCTGAAACATCCTGACCGTAAATAACGGTGACAAACTGACTGTCACGCTTTATCATCTGCTTTAAAAGCTTCATAACAGTTCTTTCAAGGTCAGTGTCAACATAGATAATCTTGCCGCCTGAAAGCGCCATCAGCTGGCCTTTTTTAATGCTGTGGCCGTCAAAATCAGAGTCTCTCGCAGCAAAGGTAATCTGACCTGTTGCAATTTTTTCGGCAGCCTTCTGCATCTCAATCGCGTTAGCGTCATTTTCTGCATCAGGGTCAAAGCTAAGCATTGCTGTGATGCCTTGAGGAATTGTGCGGGTATGAAGAACGATAACCTTGCGGGTGCTTATCGGGATAGCCTGCTCAGCCGCCATAATAATATTTTTATTGTTGGGCAGCACAAAAACAGTCTCGGCAGGGGTGGTTTCAATAGCTTTTAAAATATCGTCGGTGCTGGGGTTCATGGTCTGGCCGCCGCTGACGATAGTGTCAACTCCCAAATCCCTGAACAACTCAGCGACACCGTCACCTGCGCAGACAGAAACGAATCCAACCGGCTTTGTGGGCTCGACAGGGGTGTAGGTTTCAGTGCGGTCAGCACTCTTGGCCGGCTTTTTGCGGGCATTTTTAGCATCGTGTTTTGCTCTTTCGTGCTGGTCGCGCATATTCTCTATCTTGAGATTAACAAGCTGACCGAAAGTAAGGGCATTTTCAATAGCATTGCCGGGGTGGTCCGTGTGAACGTGAACCTTGATGATCTCTTCGTCATCAACCACAACAACGCAGTCACCTATAGTTTCGAGAAAGAGTCTCAGTTCGTTAGGCTCCTTTTCACATTCAGGATTGCGGTTTACGATGAATTCTGTGCAGTAGGTAAAGGTTATCTCGGTCTCAAATTCGCCTGCGGCATTTCGTGAGGATTCCTCCTCACTCTCAGGCTCGCTTGCCGAAGCCACGGATTTTATCATAACACCGTCCTTCATAACGGACAACATACCTTTTAGGATAAGCACGAATCCAAACCCGCCCGCGTCCACAACACCGGCTTTTTTAAGCACAGGTAATAATTCAGGTGTTTCGGCAAGTGCCTTTTCGGCGCCCTCGATAGCGGCTTGGAAAACCTCAATAGCATCTTTACCTGCTGTGAGAGCCTCTTTCGAATATTCCGAAGCTATTCTTGCCACAGTTAAAATTGTGCCCTCTGTGGGCTTCATAACAGCCTTGTATGCGGCTTCAACACCGAGTTCAAATGCTTTTGCAATATTTTCTGCTGTGACGAATTCATCATTGCCTATTCCTTTAGCAAAGCCGCGGAAAAGTAGGGAGGTGATAACACCCGAGTTGCCTCTGGCGCCTCTGAGCAATGCCGAAGCATTAACAGAAGCAACCTCACCGGCTGTAGCGCCGCTTAATTTTTCAAGCTCGCGCGCAGAATTTGACAACGTCATCGACATATTTGTGCCGGTGTCACCGTCGGGCACGGGAAATATATTTAAATCATCACATTGTTTTCGATTGTTAGAAAGATTATTTGCTGCGGAAATTATCGCATCGCGCAATATATCGCCAGTAATCAATTACAACACTCCTTTAATTACGGTAAAAATTATTCTTTAATACCGTCTATCTTGACAATAACTTTATCTACCGTAATACCGGTGGTTTCTTTTACGGCGTATTTAACCTTTTCGGTTATACTTGCGGCGATGGCATTTATATTCATCCCGTAAGTTACTATTATGTGAATCTCGACCTTTATACCATCATTACTGCCTGTGACATTAATGCCGGTATCGAGCGGATCGTTTTTAGAAAGCTTGCTGAATATTTTCTGCTTGCTTGAGCTTGGAACCATTCCAACAACGCCGAAGCAGGCTGTAACCTCATGACCGATAAGCTTTGAAAGATATCCTTCGGAAATATCGATTTTACCTAATCTGGTTTCATAAGCTATCATAAAATATCCTCCTGTTTAATTATTATAAAAATATGATTCAATTGAAAAATAAATATCACTTGCAGAAGATTTGTTTATATTTTCAATATTTTCATTGCAAAGCAGAATGCCGGTGCGGTAGCATACGGGAATAAATGGCATTTCGGTCTGCAAAACGGTTGCTACATCGGCAATTGTGTTTTTGCCTGAGTAAAACCCGTTTATCGCAGAGGCGGATTTTGAGACAGGGACAGGCTCGGCTTCTGCAGAGTCGCCGTCGGTTTCGGACTGGCTGGTTGCCAAACCGTAGGCAGCGCTGCCTCCCTCTAAGACCATACAAGAAAAATCCATATTGTTTGAAAGCTTTATCTCGCCGAGGAAAAGTTGGAAATTACCGCTTGCAAGACTTTGGATATAGTTTTCATAGGATTTTTCAACCACGGTTATTTTTATCCCAAACTCACTTAGTTGAGAAGCAATAAGCCGAGCGGCTGCAACTTTAGCTTGGTTTTCAGAATTAACAAGCAGGGAAAATCTCAAGCCCTTGCCCGAGGAAGTTATCCTTACACCCTCTTTATCCAATTCATTATATCCTATTTTCTCCAAATTCTCAACTGTTATTTGCGAATTTGTATGAATTTGTATATTTTGAACAGATTTAACTTCTTTCCAAACGGGTGTAAAAAAGCCTGTTGCGGGCAGAGCGTTGTTATAATATGAGTTCTGGCAAATTTTATTTCTGTCAATGGCAGAGGATATTGCTTGGCGCAGAGAATTTTGCGCCAATGCGCCGTAGCTTTGATTTACGCCTATATATACCAAGTTATTAAGGTTAACATCAAGCTTGTTACCGCTCATTCTGAGGATGGTTCCGTCAGAAATATCGCTGTAATACATATCTGCGGCGCCGATTTCGATATAATGGGACACAGATTCACTGTCCGGAGCGTTGATAAGGCAAATTTCTGAAATGCTGCCTTTAGCGCCGAAATACAGATTATTTATCACAAGCTTTTGGCGGTCCTGGGCTACCTTATATCTTCCGCAGCCTATAGGGGGCTGGGCAACGCTGTCAGAGTCGGTGACGGCGGCGCTTCCGGTCTTTATAATAGGAAAATCTAAAACATTTTGGAAGTAAGGATCGGCCTTTGAAAGGGAAAAGGCAACGGTTTTAGAGTTCACCGCAGTAACCGAAGAAACCTCGTAAAGGGCGGCGCTGTAGGAGGTGGCTGAATTTTTGGCAAGGTTGTAGGAATAGACAATATCATCGGCCGTGACGGCTGAGCCGTCCGAAAACTTATAATCTCCTATAACAACTGTGCAGACAGCGTCCTCTGTTTTCACCGATTTTGCGATGCTGTATACCGGCTCAAATTCGTTGTCGAGCTTTACAAGGGGCTCATATAAAAGATTGCAAAGCTGGCGGTTGATTTGAGTGGTGGCTGTATATGGGTTAAAAGTATCGGCTGCAGAGTATAGCAGGGTTATATAATTTTGCTCGTTATTTTTGTCATTATTTGTTGTCTCCGTGAGAGAGGAGGTGTTCAGCGGCGTTTCCTTGCAGGCTGCAAGGCAGAATAGAAGCTGCGCCGCCATTATTAAACATAAGATTTTTTTGATCTTCATTATCCGCTCCGTTAAATTTTTATTCTTTGTATAGCAAGTGTTTTGCCGCTTGCGGGGTCGATATCAAATATGCACCCGCAAAGCATACCTTCTCCGTCTGCAAATTCGAACTTTGAGAGGTCGTTGGATTTTAGGCGGTTTATAATAATTTCACTTTTCACTCCGAGCACCGAGTCTATAGGCCCTGTCATACCAAGGTCTGTAATGTAGCCTGTGCCGCGAGGGAGTATCTGCTCGTCTGCAGTTTGAATATGGGTGTGGGTTCCGAAAAAGGCAGAAACACGGCCGTCAAGATAAAGACCAAGTGCCCGCTTTTCACTTGTAGCCTCTGCATGGAAATCCACCGTGATAATATTGGCACCTTCACTCTCAGCGCGGGCTATCAGAATATCGGCTGCATCAAATGGGTTTGAAGCATTAAGCCTTTCCAAATAAATCTTGCCTGAAAGGTTTATAACCGCAATCGAAAAGCTGCCGAAATCCATAAGGCAGTATCCGCTGCCGTATTCAGCGTCGGGCAGGTTGTGGGGACGAAGCGCAAAAGGGTTATTGTCAATAAAATCGTAAAACTCACTTCGCCTAAGCGAATGATTGCCACCGGTTATGATATCTGCGCCGCAACAGAAAAGGTATTTTGCAGTGTCAGGAGTGATACCGTTGCCGACTGCAGCGTTTTCTCCATTTACTATAACAGCGTCTATTCTTTTATTTTTTTTGATTAAGGGCAGCTTTTCGCGAATCACTTCGCATCCCACCGGACCGCATACATCCCCCACTGCAAGCAAACGCATATAAAACCTCCAAAAATTTGCAGAGTAGAAATCATCACCATAAAAAAGGCATACTACTACTTTTACTAATAATTATAAATAAATAAGCATATAAAGTCAAATAACATTTTGTTAACAAAAAGGGCGTTTGGCCGGTTAAAAAATAATTTACAAATTTTTACTTGTATAAATTTGTTAGCTTTGTTATACTAATGTTAATAAGGGAGTAGTCGGCACATTGTGTTATGGTGTCACCATCACAGATTTTTTTTCTTGGCATCATATGAAACGGCGAGACTTATCTGCTGGGCGGCAGTATGGTCTTGCCGTTTTTTACATATTTAAAGGAGGAATTGTATGATGTTTCATACCGGGTCACAGCAAGAGGTTTTAGAAAACTTTAAAACCGACCCTCAAAAGGGGCTCTCTATAAAGCAGGTGGAAACTTTGCAAGCCAAGTACGGAGAGAATCGGCTTAAGGAGAAAAAGAAAAAAACAAATTTGCAACGATTTTTTGACCAGTTTAAAGATGCGATGATTCTCATCCTGATTTTAGCGGCGGTAGTATCTTTTGTTGTTGCCTGCATAGAGAAGAATCCAAGGGAATTTTTTGAGCCTGTGTTAATACTGCTGATAGTTATTATCAACGCAGTTATGGGGATGATGCAGGAGAGCAAGGCTGAAAAGGCGCTTGATGCCCTAAAAAGCATGTCAGCCCCACACGCGCGGGTCATCCGTGACGGTGAAGAAAGGGTGATCGATGCGGCAGAGCTGGTCCCCGGAGATATTATCCGCCTTGAAGCAGGGGATTTCATACCTGCCGATGCAAGGTTGCTTGAAAGCGTGAGTCTTAAAGCGGAGGAATCAGCCCTCACCGGCGAATCGGTGCCGTCAGAAAAGGATGCGGGGGCCATAGTAGACAAAAATGCAGGTTTGGGTGACCGCAGCAATATGATTTTTTCAGGCTGCAGCATAACCTACGGCACAGCCTTGGCGGTTGTCACTGCCACCGGTATGGACACCGAGATGGGCAAGATAGCAAACCTTTTGGAGGGAGAATCAGAGACTCAAACGCCCCTGCAGCAAAAACTTGCTCAACTAGGCAAATATCTGGGTATTGTAGCCTTGGCTGCCTGTGCGGTGATTTTTGTTGTAGGCATTGCAAACGGAATCCCTGTTATGGAAATATTTATGACGGCCGTATCCCTAGCCGTTTCTGCTATACCTGAGGGGCTGCCTGCCATTGTTACGATAGTTCTTTCCATCGGAGTTCAGCGAATGGTAAAGCGGGGCGCGCTAATAAGAAGGCTGCCCGCAGTTGAAACCTTAGGCGGTGCATCTATTATCTGCTCGGATAAAACCGGCACCCTCACTCAAAACAGAATGACCTTGGTCAAAGCTTATATTGACGGTAATACCGATACCGAGGACATAGGTGAAAACAACTCAGACGCTGTAAAGCGGCTTTTGAAATTCGGCACCCTTTGTTCAGATGGCTCGGTCGTGTTTAATGGTGGTGAGGAGCAGCACATCGGCGACCCAACCGAGACAGCTATTGTCTTAGCGGCTTATAAAAACGGAATGCCCAAAGATGAGCTGAATAAACAGTTCCCGAGGCTTGCGGCCATTCCTTTTGATTCTGACAGAAAGCTGATGTCCACCGTTAATATGATAGACGGTAAAAATATCGTTATCGTCAAAGGAGCCTTTGATGTTATGGCTTCAAGATGCATCGCAGGTGACCTTAAAGCCGCAAAGCAGATGACTGATGAAATGAGCCGAAATGCATTGCGTGTTTTGGCGGTGGCATATAAAGAAATTGATACTGTGCCCGAGAACCCAACTTCTGATGAACTCGAAACAGGGCTTACATTTATGGGGCTTGTCGGTATGATAGATCCGCCGAGGCCTGAGGCTCGCGAGGCGGTGGCAACCTGCCGAAGAGCCGGTATAAAACCCATTATGATCACAGGTGACCACATTGTCACCGCGTCGGCAATAGCAAGAGACCTCGGCATCCTGCAGGACGGTGATATGGCTATTACTGGAGCTGAGCTTGATGCTATGAGCGATAGCGAGCTTGACCAAAAGGTTGAACACATTTCGGTATATGCGAGAGTTTCCCCCGAAAACAAGATAAGGATTGTCAAGGCTTGGCAGAAGAAGGGTCAGATTGTTTCTATGACGGGTGACGGTGTAAATGACGCGCCGGCACTTAAAGCTGCTGATATTGGTTGCGCAATGGGTATCACAGGAACTGATGTTGCAAAGTCTGCTGCCGATATGACCTTGACTGACGACAACTTCGCCACCATTGTCGAAGCTGTCAGAGAAGGCAGAGGAATTTATGCGAACATTAAAAAGGTTGTGGGATTCCTTTTAGGAACCAACATTGGTGAGGTCATCACAGTTTTTGTTGCAATGCTTTTGTGGCATAAAACACCGCTTTTATCTATGCAGCTGTTGTGGATAAATCTTGTAACCGACAGTCTGCCGGCTGTGGCCCTCGGTATGGAGGCGGTTGAAGCAGATGTTATGGATAGAAAGCCAAACCCCAAAAACGAAGGCATATTTGCTCACGGACTGGGAATCAGGATATTTCTGCAAGGACTTATGTTTGCAATTTTGACACTCATTGCTTTTAAATTAGGAGAAAATACGACCGGAACCTTGCCCGGTGGCCAAACTATGGCATTTATGGTTTTGTCGTTGTCTCAGATAATACAGGCATTTAATATGCGTTCGGATAAATCTATCTTTAAAATCGGTGTGTTTTCAAATACCAAATTAAATCAAGCCACAGCAGTTTCTGTGCTATTAACATTGGTAGTGCTATTCACACCTGTCGCTACGGCTTTTGGGCTTGTACTTCTGCCATGGAGGCTTTATTTGATAGCTTTAGGGTTGATTATAACCCCCGTTGTTGTAATGGAAATTTCAAAGGCTGTAGGGCTTATAAAGCATAAGCATTAATAAATACAAAAGGCTGTCTTTAAAAGACAGCCTTTTTAATTTTGCTTATTCCTCTGATTGACTTTTATTTGTTATCTTTTTGCTTTTTTCCTCAGTGAATCCCTCGGTGCTTTCCTTAATAAACATAATCTTGATGGTCATCAGGATAAGGCGGATATCAAGGAAGAAAGAATAGTTTTGAATATACATCAGGTCAAGCTGAAGCTTATCATAAGCCGAGGTGTTATACTTTCCGTAAAGCTGAGCATAGCCTGTCAGCCCTCCGCGAACCTTTAATCTGTACTGGAATTCGGGGATCTCTTCGGTGTACTGCTTGATGTGCTCTACACGCTCAGGTCTCGGGCCTACAAGGCTCATATTGCCCACAAGAATATCTATAAGCTGGGGCAGTTCATCAAGCCTTGAAGCTCTCAAAACTCTGCCGACAGGTGTTATTCTCGGGTCAAATTCTTCTGCAGGATGGGGGGCGCCGTCTTTCTCGGCGTCAACTATCATACTTCTAAATTTGTGGATATAGAAAATTTTACCGCCGATGGTGCCTCTTGCCTGTTTAAAGAACACCGGACCACCGTCATACAGCTTAATAGCCACACCGGCGATGAGGAATATGGGAGAAGTGAGGACCAACAAAACAGCCGAAACTAAGATATCAAGCGCACGCTTTAAAAAGCGCTGCTCAAAGGTAAGGCCTACATTGCGGTAAAGCAGGAGAGGAGTGTCAAACAAATGCAGACTTTCGGCCCCTCTTATCAATATATCCGAAACCTTTGTTGTAGCATAAGTTCTTATATCGTTTTCAAAGCAGATTTTAAGAATTTTATTGCGCTTTTCAGAATGAACATCGTAAATAATGACGCTTTCAGATTCCTTTATCAAAGGCTCAAGCTCTTCAATACCGAGGGATACATTAACAATGTCTCCAATAACAAATTTGTCTTTTCGAAGAGCTAATTTCTCAAGGAATATATCGGGGGAATATGTGTCGTATATAACCAATGTCTTTTTGGCGGGGAATAATTTTTTAAATAGCAAAGTTCCTACGAATGCTATTATTAAAATCACTGCGCAATCAGCCAAAATCATCAGCAACAGCGGAACAACCGTAACAAATCCGGCTGCAAGCAACACGATTTGCAGATAAATAATAAATGCAGTTGAGACTGTGGCTAATATCTGAGCAATTATAATGTTTGTTTTTCGGTATATACCGTATTTAAGTCCGTCAAAAGATTGCAAGAATATGGAAAGCATCAGCACATATACCGCGTAGAAAAACCAGTTACCCTTTTGAACGAAGGGGAGAACGATTTGTTCATTATATTCGCTTAGCCAAATATGCGCAAAAATTGCAGTTTGAGAAATGACCAAAACAATAACGACTAATGAACGCAGAATTTTTTTGAACTGTTCTTTTTTGTTTTTCAAAAAATCACATCCAGTAAATTATTTGTTAAAAATGTCTGATATATATTTATCAATCAGGTTAATCATATTATTTGTATTACTTGTAAAAGGTTTCGGAACAAATGTAGAGGCTTTTGCCAATATATCTGCTAAATTATCATCCTCATTAAAGGATAATATGAAACCTAATTTAGAAAAGCTTTCAATTATTTCAAGCTGATGGTTATTTGTGTGTTCGTTAAACTTCTTAAGTCTTGGGCAGGCAATAACCGTTTTGCCGAGCTTTAAAGGAGCTGTTATCGAACCTACACCGCCGTGGGTGATTATAATATCAGCCTTTTTTGTAAGGTCTTCTAACTCATCAATGGGAATCAAATCAAAAATCTTCATATTATCCGATTTAAACTTTGTATAACCGGCCTGAACGATGACTTCATCAGTAATGGAACCATTTTGTATTTCATTCTCGATTTTTTCCAAAAGCCGAGTCATAGGCTTGTCCTGTGTTCCTAAAGTAACTAATATCATATGATCACCTACCTAATAAATCCATCCGCCCAAAACAGCGTTTGGATAATTCTTTAGCATATCCTCCCATTGTACGATAAAAAGATCCGCAATGGGATAAACTAATCTACCGGACAGGGTCTTTGTTTTACTGTTAGCGAAAGTTTCTATAAAAACTATTTTACTGCCAAAGAGCTTTCCTATGTAACAGATCGGCACAGCGGTATGTGCGCCGGTTGTTACAATTACTTTGGGTCTTATTTTTAAATATAAAAACAAAGATTTGAAAAAATTATAAGAGAATTTAAAAATGTAACTAAAAGGGTGATCTTTAGTTCCAAAAACCAGATAGTTAATTTTATAATCACTTTTAAGTTTTATTGTGGACTTTGTTTTTTCGGTAATCAAATGATAATCATATTTTTCAAATAGTGGTTTTAGCTGCAGTAATTCAGATAAATGCCCACCCGTACTTGAAATAAAAAGCACCTTTTTCATATAATCACTCCGTATATAAATGCTAATGTGAAATCAAGCTAAGCTTTATTTGCACGAAAAATGTGTTTGATGGTATTCAGTCCTGTATTCAACAGACCTCTGAAACTCTTAGATATACAAAAGTATATAACAAACAGTACGAGAGCTATGATAAGAGCTGCAACAACAGAGGTTAAAAACCACATAACAAAATTTTTATCAGATACACCGAAAGGCAGTAGTGCGCCAATGCCTTGAATTGCAATAATAATCGCAATATTTATAAGATATTTCAGTATATCAAGCCAAGGGAAGCAGTTGAACGCTTTTTTGTATACGACCATCGGTAAGTATACAAAGCTTACTAAAATCGGTGAAATCGCTGCTGCCATTAAAATGCCTTTAATGCCTAAATCTAATTTAAGGAATATAAATGAAAGTGCAATCGTAACGCACGCTTCAATAACTGAATTGAGCTGTAATTCCTTATAAAGCACATATATATCTTTGAGCAAATACAAGGGTCTTCTGGCGATGTTGTGGAAGAAAACAAACAGCAGACACATTAGGGAAATATTGTCAAACAGCTTGTTTTCACCAACCCAAATGGTTATAAAAGGATTGATGCAGAAGGATAACACCGAGGTGAGAAATGCGGCAATGAAAAAATACATTGTGGTTATTTGCTGAAAGGTATCAAATGTCTCTTTGTCATTGCGCTTTTCGTTTAAAAGGTTGCCGAGGCTTGCCATAATGGCAATACCTGACTGATAAATAAAGTCGTTAACATATTTTGTGATATATTTATAGTTTGAATATATTATTACCGAAATAGGATTGATAAAGGCAGAGATGAGCAGAGCGCCTACATTTTCCTGAATAACAGAAACAATTTTAAATACAAATATATGCCTCATACCGCTTAATTTCATATCCTTATCAGGCTTAACGTCTTTAAGCCACGGGTATTCGCGGAATACTATTTTATTTAAATGCAAATTCATAACTATTCGCAATAAAATAGAGAAGCATAGCACTAACAGATAGGGAACGCCTACATAAATCAGCACTATTTCCATTAAGGTTTCTGCTATTTTATAGCCGTAATTCTGGAGATTCATTTTATACAGCTTTTGGTCGGCTGTAAGCAAAAATCTTGGGGCAAACATAAAATATTCCACAAGACTTTTGATTAAGAATAAAATGAAAACCTCCTGCATATAAAGGCTTGACAGGGTGTTGCCCTTGGCAAGAAACGGCAAAAAGAATGAAAGCACGATACCTGCAATAAAAATAATATAACAAACATTTCTAAGCATTTTTTTAGAAATCGTATAATATTTGCAGATGGAATCGCGGTCTTCATTAATTATCAGCTTATAGTATATCTTTTGTACTATAGAGCCGATTCCTGCCTCTGCGATTGAGAGATATGCAAACAACTGAAAAAACAGTTGATTAAGCGCATATATATTCTCACCCATATTGGATTGCCAGACCCTAACTCTGAAAAAGCCGAGTACTACAAATATGGCAAATGGGACTATGCTGGTTAAAAGATTAAATAGTGAATTTTTTGTTCTCATATTATTTGTTTCCGAATTTTTCAATTATTGCATCAGCAATCCTTTCACTGGCGTGACCGTCACCGTAAGGGTTGGAGGCCTTACTCATCCGCTCATACTCTGCTTTATCGGTCAGCAGGCGGATGGTTTCGTTATAAATTTTGTCAGCATCAGTGCCTACGAGCTTTAAGGTTCCGGCATCAATACCCTCGGGACGCTCGGTAGTGTCACGGAGAACGAGTACAGGCTTTCCTAAGGAGGGAGCCTCCTCTTGAATTCCGCCGCTATCGGTCAAAATAATGTGAGCCATATTTTGGAAATTATGGAAATCAAATACCTCAAGCGGTTCGATCAGCCTTACCCTGTCACATGTTTTGAAAATCTCATCGGCAGCCTCGCGAACAACAGGGTTTTTATGGATTGGGTACACAACCTTTAATCCCGGCACCTCATCCAAAACACGGCGGATACCTTTGAAAATGTTTCTCATAGGTGTGCCTAAATTCTCTCTGCGGTGAGCGGTCAAAAGAATCATTTTATCCTCACCTACCCAATCGAGCACCTCGTGGGTATAATCCTCATTAACGGTGGTGCTCATAGCGTCAATTGCGGTGTTTCCGGTCACATATATTTTGCTGTCATCAATATTTTCTTTAAGTAGATTTTCTCGGCTTAAATCTGTGGGCGCAAAATACATATCGGTCATACAGTCAACCATCTGGCGGTTCATTTCTTCGGGGTAGGGTGAGTATTTGTTATAGGTCCGAAGCCCTGCTTCAACATGGCCAATGGCTATTTGATTGTAAAATGCAGCAAGCCCGCTTGCAAATGTAGTGGTGGTATCACCGTGAACCAAAACAATATCGGGCTTGGCCTCTTTCAAAACGGCATCAACCCCCAAAAGGGCGCGAGTCGTGATATCACTCAAGGTCTGGCCCTGCTTCATAATGTCAAGGTCATAATCTGGCTTTATTTGGAATGTTTCCAAAACCTGATCAAGCATCTCTCTGTGCTGGGCAGTGACGCAAACTATACTTTCTATTTCATCGCGTTTTTCAAGCTCTTTTACAAGCGGAGCCATTTTTATAGCCTCAGGTCTTGTGCCGAAAACACTCATTACTTTAATTTTTTTCATTTTAATATCCCTTACGTGACAGAAATTTCAACTCCGAATATACAGAAGAAACGAAGAATATCTTCAACCTTTTTGACATCTTCGGGAGTTTCTACAATTATTTGCGAAAATCCGTTTTTCATATTCTGCATAAAATTAAGATAAAATTCCTCTAAATTGTTGTTTAAAAGCTTTTTATTAAAAAGGCGAATATCTTTGCCCTTGTATATTACGAGGTCTTCGGGTATTTGCCCAATTTCGTAGATATTACTGTTATTGTTGCGATAAAAACCGTAAACTGCGCTCAAGAAAAGATATTCTTCTGTAGATGAATATCTTTTCTTAATAATAAACTCAATTACATCTGCCTTTTTCACAGTGCTCTTTTTTTGATAGAATGGGCGATATTCAAGACCGAGTTTATTGAACACTCTAAAAATAAGATACTGCAAGGAATAGAACGGTATATTGTAATGCTGCATAAGCCTTGCGGCGGTTCTGAGCTCACCGTTGATAACATTTAATTTGCCCAGCTCGTTGTTAATATAGTTGCCTTCATGAACTCTGTATTTAAGTAAGGGGAAATTGACTTTCTTATAGTTCACCATTTCTATGCCAGAGGGATTTTCATCCATCCAGAAAGGCATATTCCATTCGAGATAATTTCTGCGCACAGCTTCTTTAAAAACCGACGCCTTATGAAAAGCAACATCAGCAAACAAATTTCTTCCAAGCCATAAAAGCTGCAACGCGGGTATATATTGGTAGATCTTGTAATCTTTTATGGTTTGCGTGCCGATGGTGTTATTATTATCATCAATCAAGGTTAAATCGCCCAATAACCCGTCACACTCTGGATCGGTCTGCATGCAATTTACGCACTTTTCAAAAAAATCATTTTCCGGCAGCAGATCATCGGAATGAAGAATAAAAATATATTCTCCTGTGGCAGACTCAAGCCCGTTTAACAAAGCATTAAGCTGGTCGGCATTGGCCTGCTTTTTATAGATGATAGCTTTTGTTTTGTCTGATGCTGTTATATCTTCAATGACCTTGTCGGTATCGTCCTCGGAGCCATCGTTAACAACGATCCATTCCCAGTCGGTATAGGTTTGGGTTAGTAGAGTATTATAGGTTTCTTTAATACTTGATGCATCATTAAAAGTAGGTGTAATTACCGATATCTTCATATTTCTGATCCTTAATTAATGTTGTTTTTTGCTAATTATTATGCAAAAAGCTTTTCTGCAGAGGCTAAATCATCATGGTTGTCTATCTCGAACCATCTTCCAACCAGAGGACAGGCTCTAAATGTTACAGAGGGGAGTATATCGTTGAGGGCAACCTCACTCCACATCTTGAGTTCCTTTTTCTGCTCGATATATTCTGAGCATTTTTCAAAAAAAGCTTTACCGCCACTGGCTGAGAATTTGTAAACATCTATTGAGCAGCCTAAAGCTTTATCGGGGGCTACTGTTTTTGAAATTTCAACAAGCCGGCCGTTTTCTTCTCTGACCTTCATAGATTCTTCGATATATGTTCCGATATCTGTAACGATAGCGTTTTCATATTCACATTCAAGTAGAGCGGTTATTATTGATGCATCAAAGAAGACATCGGCATTCATCATTAAAAACTCTTGCCCGGCAAAATCTGATTTTGCCAAGTATGCAGAGTACATATTGTTTGTCGTTGCGAAATCAACACTATTGATGATTTTAATTTCGGGATACTGTTCTTTCAAAGCAGCCTCCAACACATCTGCCTTGTATCCGGAAATCACAGTGATATCGGTTATATTATTTTGATGCAAGTTCTCGATTTGTTTAATTAAAATTGGTTTACCGTTAACAGGCACCAGAGATTTTGGACAGTTGTCAGTTATAGGGGCTAGCCTGGAGCCGAATCCGGCAGCAAGAATTAATGCTTTCACTTTATAATTCCTCCAAAAGTTGTTTATAAATTCCTTTTAATTTTTGTGGGCTTAAATCCGTTTCGTTAAGATAAGTAAAACGGTTATTGCGCATTTTGATCGCATTTTGCATACAGAAAATGAAGGTTTCTTCATCAATACCGAGGCGAGATGGATTAATGTCAACATCGAATTTTTTAAGGTATGCTAAAACATCCGTATACGGCTGGCCTATCAGCATAAGCATGGAAACTGTGCCTAATGCCACTTGAATCCCGTGAAGGTTTTGGGTTTTTCCGTAGTAATCCAGAGCGTGACTGAAAAGATGTTCTGAGCCGCTCACGGGGCGGCTGCTACCGGCAAAATCCATAGCTATTCCTGAAAGGACAAGTGAATTAGCTAAAACATCCATAAACTCAGGGCAAAGGGAATGGAACTGGGTTTTCATCAAAACATCAAGGGATGTCTGTGACATCATATAGGCATATCCATTCATAACATCCTTGCCCTTGTCGCAAGCAAACTGCCAATCCTTTAATGCCATATAGTTTGAGATGGTATCACCTATACCGGCTTTTATCAAAGAGACCGGACCTTTAAGGATCAACTCTGTATCGAGGATCATCATTGATGGCATTGAACAGCCGAGGCTTTTGGGCTTGTTATCCTGCCGTTTTAAAACGGCGATAGGGGAGGCGATACCATCGTTAGCCATAGTCGTCGGTATTGAGAGAAACGGCCGCTTTGAAATATATGATGCATATTTGCAGACATCAAGAACCTTTCCGCCGCCCATACCAACGATACAATTTATATCTGTGGCAATAGACCGCTCCGCAAGGGACATAGCATAGGAAATAGTATTGTTTTCAACGGTTTCTTCCTTTATTTTTCCGATATCCTTTAGCTGGGAACGAACAATCTCACCATAAAGCTTATCCACAACAGAATCTGAAACATAAAGGATTTTTCCGCTTATATTATTTTCGTTCAGTGTTTCGCCGATAAAGTCTATAGTATGTTTTCCAATTTTTAAAACTTGCTTTTTGTTCATTTATTATCACCTGTAACAAAGGGTGTTATTTATCGAAACCGCCGTTATTCAACTCATCCGAAATTCTTTTACAAACCTTGCCGTCATTCATAAAGTTAAACTTTTTGTTAAAGTCAGGCAATTTTGCGCTATATTTTTCAATGTTTTCATCTATGTTCAGAAAAATTCTTTCAAGTTCTTCTTTTGTGTAAGCAACAGGACCCGGCAGATCTTTTTTATAATCCAAATAAAAGCCGTTGCGTTCTTTCGCATATTTTTCATAGTCATAAGCGTAAAATACGGTTGGTTTATTCATCAATGATGAGTCAAAAAACACCGAAGAATAATCTGTTATTACAATGTCTGATATATCAATAAGGTCGTTTATATCAAGATAGTTAGAAGCGTTAATCACACCGTCCGGAAGACTCTCGTTATTGATTTTTTCAGAAATATAGGGATGAAGTTTTATGATAAGTGTGAAATTTTCAGATAATACAGAGGGTAGCTCAAGCTCGATTTTTTCTTTTAAAAGCTCGTCAACTCTAAATGTGGGAGCATATAAAACGATTTTTTTGTCGCCTGTTATGCCCAAATTTCTTTTTATTTTTTCTGTATCCTTCTTTTCGTAGAGAGCATCTGTTCTGGGATTGCCCAATATTTTGATATCGCATGTACAGCCGCTGCTTGATTTTAAAGTGCTTGCTTCATATTCGCTCGAGCTAACGAGCCAGTCCCAGTCGCGGGTATGGTCGAGGCGAGATAAATTTTCATTGTTTTGCACATCAAGCCCCATTTTTTTAAGGGCTATGCCATGCCAAAGCTGAATGTATATCTGCTCAGGCCTTTTCTTAATTACGGATCCCAGAGATTGGCAGGTGAACAAATATTTATAGGTTGCTAAATGGTAATAAGCTTTTAAAGTTCTAACATATGCATAATCACCCGGTGATAAAAGGCTCACATCGGCATTTCTTTCAACAATAAAAATGGTTTTGTAATTAAGAGCATTTTCCTTAATGTATTTATAAATATAGTAAGGGTTATCAGTAACTTGGTATCTTGTAGCTTGAAAAACTATCTTATTAGTATCTATGGGAAAGAGATGGAAAAAGGTATTAAGGATAAAACTAATTATTTTTTTGATCATATGTTTCTCCTTGTTAAACCAAACCGAAATAACGCTTATTATAGACAAGTAGTTTAAAAGTGATAAACAAGATTTGTTAAGAGCTTGTTTATCTCTTTTTTGAAATGCAAATTATTTGCGCATAATATACTTTCTAAAAAGTGCGGCTTTTTGCTTGGTATTTATTCGTAATTTTAAAAACTTATTAATTTTTCTCGCAAGTGGCTTTTTTTCATCCAGCCAAGTGCCTGTAAAAACATGAACCGAAACTGATTCTTTTGATGGATTGCAAAGGATATTATCAGGATACACTGCAATGTCTTCTCTAAGTGTCTGAAATTCATTACCTGTTTTGCAACCGAAACTATTAATTAGTATATCGGAAACCGAAATGGTGTTGTTACTTTTAAAATCAAACGAATAGGAATCTAATTTATCGTAATAATTCAGCATCTCTTTAATAAAGGGATGACCCGCCTCGGCGCCAAATACTGCGGTGAAGGGGAAGTTGGGGTTTTCAAACCCTACAAATGCGCGGTGATTCAGGAATTTATCAAAATTATCGAGTATTAAAACGTCAGTATCAAGATAAATACCGCCGTGGTCATATATAACCTTTGCGCGAATATAATCGCTGACATATGCCCATTTTTTAGCCTTATAAGCGGCTTCTAAAAAAGGATTTGAGCTTATGTCGAAATTACTTTCATTCCATTCAATTATTTTGTAATCCTTTAAATGATTCTTCCAAGTTGCCATACATCGCTTTATGTCATCGGATTTAGCGCCTCCGCCAACCCAGACATAGTGAATTTTTTTTGGAATCATTATAATCATCCTTTGTATATTAATGGTTGATGAAGAGGGGAATGTCTTACAATACTACAAGATCATAAGCGCTGCAAAATCGAAGACAAATCGAGTAAAATAATTAAGATTTCTTTTCAGGTGCAGATTTATCAAGCATTGAATACAAATTAATTATCGCTACGGCAAGGTATATACTTACCGCGGGTGCTGCAAGTGTATGACCAGCTAAAAAAGCAACAAACAAAGTTATTAGTATGGAGTAGATAAAGGTGATTTCATTTTCCATACATAAAACATTTTTAATGTTTCTAAAGAATCTTTTTATACAAATTACAGCAAATATACCTAAAAGGGTAATGTAAATCGAAAGACCGAATATTCCGTAATTAATAAAAATTGCAACGAAATCCATTTCAATATGTCGTGTAAAAACATTGCCGTCAACCGTTTCGAAATGGTAGCCCATACCGAATAATTTTTGGGTTAGAGAAGCGTTGGCCAAAGCATCAAAAGCAGGTTTTGAAAAAATCAAACGATTGCTTAAAAGCCAATTAACTTTACTGAAAAGCTTATCATAAAATTCTGAGTTAGATGGGCTTTGATTTGAATCTGGTTCGTCATTATTAAGGTTTGAACCAGATGAATTATCGTCCTCAGTGGTTAAGTCGGACGATGTATCTGTATCATTATACGAATTATCGTCATTAACAAAGTTGTTGGGGTTATAGTAAGCCATACCCGAAAGATTTTGCTTTATGGGAGAGTTAAGGTTAAAGACCACTACGATAATCAGTAATAACGATAAGCATTGTAAGAAAACCTTACTTTCAGAGGTTGCTTTGTGCATAATATACTTTAAAAGGTATAATACAAAGAGGATACCAACGGCACCAATCAAAGCAATAAACGGTACTTTAGTGCCAATATATAAAGCTGAGAATACAACTAAGAAGAATGTGGCATACTTCAAAATAATGTTTTTAACATTAAGGGCATATATAAGGGCTATGGGAGCAAGGCAAGAAACTATAGCGCCGACTTCATTTCCGGCATAGAACCAACCGCAATAACCGGCACCGTAGTTATAAGTTACGAAGCTGGTATTGGTTATTGCCGAGAAGAAAATGCTAGCCGAGTATATAATGAAAACGGTTGCAAGGGTCTTGCTGCTTATTACAATTTTTTCACCTACATAAAGCGCAAAGAAGAAAAGAAGTACGAATAAAAAATAGTAAACTTTAAAAAACATTTTTGTATTTTCGAAAATGTTTTTTAGACCATAGAAATAAGCATTGCATAAAATATTGACTACGCCAAATAAACCAATGCCTATAAATGATAAGGATAAGGTTTTTTTGTAAGGCCCTTTGTAAGAAAAAAGTAAATACAGGCCCGCAAATGCAACAAATGAAATTCTAAATATAATACCTATTGTCAGTGGGGAATCTGAAAATCTGGTCATCAGAGAAGTAAAAAAATCCAATAGTGGCTGGATTAAAATATATAATTGCACGAAAAAAGTCAATTTGTTATTGGCTATAAATAATTTCATTTTACACATCCCTTAAATTTGTACATTATCAATAAATGTAATCCATAATTTTTTTACATTCGGCAGGGAGTAGGTTTCGGCGTTCTCTCTGCTTGCCTTACCTAATTTGATGCGCAGATCAGGGTTTTCAATAAGCTTGTCCAAAGCATTTGCCATATCAGATAAAGAACGGTTTTCAATAAGGAAACCGTTTTCACCGTCGGTCAATATTTCACAGGCGCCACGGGCACTGTCAAAAGCTACGCAGGGCAGACCAAAACTCTGGGCTTCTATCAACACAAGACCAAAGGATTCTGTGCGGGAAGCCATAGCGTAAATAGAAGAGTTGTTTAACAGCCTATTAATTTCATCTCGCTTTTGGAAACCGTGGAATATGATGGCATCCTGCAGGTTAAGGCTTTTTGCCATTTCTTCAAGCTTTTGGCGGTCATCACCGTCACCAACAATGTGAAGCTTCCAGTCGGGATGATTTTTGAAAACTAATGCAAAGGCTTTAATGAGGTCGTCCATACCCTTCTCTGAAGAGAGTCTGCCTACAGAAATTATGCTTTTTTCTGTAAGAGCGGAAAGGGTCTGCGGCATATACTCAATATGGTGAGGTATATACTTGCATTTAACTTTACCGACAACCCTTTTGGAGTAAAAATCGGTAAGCTCCTTTGATACGGGCATAAAATAGTCCATATCGCGCACCGATTCGATTTGCTTCTTTATATATTTTTCATCACCGTTGTGATGATTATGTTCCTGAGCTATGCAAACGGTGCCTTTTTTGATATTATCGGTTAAAAGCTTATGGTATAAATAACGGGATGAAACTACAACATCAGCGTTAAGGGATTTGATGGCTTTTTTCATCAGAAAGGTACGCAAGTAAAGGATTTTGGCGCTTTTTAAACCCTCACGGAAAAAACCGAATATATCCTTGCGGCGAAGGGCGGCTTTAAGCTCGTTCTTATTAGGTGAAAGATTTTCAGTAAGGTAGGTGATTTTAACCCTGGGGTCTACACTGAATGCAGGTTTATCATAAAGCTTGTAAAAGCTGATGATTTCAACATCGAAAAGCTCACAGAGGAGATTGGCTTCTGATATAACAGCGGATTCGACTCCTCCAAATCCTAAATGCAATACTAAAAAAACTATTTTTCTCACTAAAGCATCTGCTCCGTATCGAATTAGTATTTTACTAAATTATAATCATTTATACCTATATAATATACCAAATAGTACTACTTAAGTCAACCACAAAAATCAACAAGAAATACCGCAGTGGATGGTGAAATTGTATATATTTGTGTAAAGCAAAATTATGTTCGCAAATCAATGCTAAAAGCAGGGTGTATTAAAAGAAAAAACAGACTGTTGAAATT
Source organism: Acutalibacteraceae bacterium (assembly GCA_045656665.1). GTDB lineage: Bacteria > Bacillota > Clostridia > Oscillospirales > Acutalibacteraceae > UBA737. Next base: position 47,564 of record JAZORP010000058.1, read on the forward strand.
AACACCCACGCCCAAAATGAGCATTTCAGGGTTTAAGGGATATTTAAAAGGGAAGAGTGCGCTTTTAATATTTCAAAAGTGGGGAATATGAAATTTGCATATCGAAATCGCGAATTTTGGTGCAAAGGATATTGCGTAGATACCGCGGGTAAAAAAACGAAAGCAATAAAAGAATATATCTCAAATCAATTAAAGCACGATAAGGAAACAGAACAATTAAGTCTTTTCGACCCGCTGGACCCATTTATGGGTAGTAAGTAACAGTTGCATGGCTGGCAGGCCAACAAAAAAGCGCACTTGTGCGCCGCCAGTATCGGTTAGGGCTATGCCCGAAAATGAAATACCACCCGCTATGCGGGTGGATATTTATTGCCTTTTCTTGCACTCAAAATTTTCATTTCAAGGTGCTTCGCAGTTTCATAAGAATTAGAAATTTCTTGTATTGAAGCCACAAAACGAAGAAAGGCTGGCGCCTTTCGAGGCTTTTGAAAAAAATACGGGGAATTTCATTCGAGAAACAAATACTTCCCTATGGGGTGTGGGAGAATCAATAGTCTGTTTTGTTATTTTTACTGATTAAAAAATACTGAAGTTTACTACCAATGTTGCAAACACGATTGAAACCATAGAAAGCAGCTTTATAAGAATGTTTATAGCAGGGCCGGAGGTGTCCTTAAAAGGATCGCCTACGGTATCGCCCACAACGGCTGCCTTGTGCTGCTCGCTGCCTTTACCGTCGTGATGGCCGCTTTCGATATATTTCTTGGCGTTATCCCAGGCACCGCCGGAATTGGACATAAATATCGCAAGCAAGAAGCCTGAAACGGTCGCCCCTGCGAGCATACCCACAACACCGCGGTAGCCTAATATAAGGCCGACTACGATAGGGGAAACTATTGCAACAAGTGTCGGCAAAATCATTTCGCGAAGGCTGGCTTTTGTGCAGATGTCAACACAGGAAGCATAATCCGCCTCTGCCTTACCTTCCATAAGACCGGTTATTTCTCGGAACTGGCGGCGAACCTCGACCACGATCGACTGAGCGGCTTTGCCGACCGATTCCATCGTCAAAGCTGCAAAAACAAAGGGCAGACACGCTCCTATAAAAAGGCCCACAAGCACGGTCGGGTTGGTCAGATCAAAGTTGAGATCGATTTTCTTGCCGGCAGCAGCCGCTACATCTTGGAGCTTATTTATATAAGAAGCCATAAGAGCTAAGGCGGTAAGAGCGGCAGAGCCAATCGCAAAGCCTTTACCGGTGGCGGCTGTTGTGTTCCCGAGAGAGTCGAGAGCATCTGTACGATGGCGAACTTCAGCCGGCATACCTGCCATCTCGGCAATGCCGCCGGCATTATCTGCCACGGGGCCGTAAGCATCGGTTGCGAGGGTTATACCCAATGTGGAAAGCATACCTACAGAGGAAAGGGATATACCGTAAAGACCTAAGTTTGTATTGTCGGCACCGCCTGCAGCAAAGTATGCCACAAGGATGCAGATTGCTACTATGATTACCGGCAAAGCGGTCGAAAGCATACCAAGCCCTAATCCGCCGATTATTATCGTAGCGGAACCGGTTTCGGATTTTGAGGCGAGGTGCTTTGTAGGTCTATATGAATCGGAGGTGAAATATTCGGTCGCCTGGCCGATAAGAACACCTGCCAAAAGTCCGGATAATATTGCAAAGTAAAGACCGATAGATTTTGCACCATCAAGACAGAACCAAACAACCGGAAAAGCAGCAACAGCGATCAAAACAGCGCTGAAATTTGTTCCTCTGCTTAAAGAGTGCAAAAGATCTTTTTGAGAAGCGTTTTCCTTTGTTCTCACAAGGAAAGTCCCCAGAACAGAAAAAAGAATGCCCAAAGCAGCTAAAATCAGGGGAACGGCCATAGCCTTCGTACCGAGAGTGTTGTTGCTTGAAAATGCCGCAACACCCAAAGCACAGGCTGAAATTATAGAACCCACATAGGATTCATAAAGGTCGGCGCCCATTCCTGCAACATCACCCACATTATCGCCTACATTGTCGGCAATAACGGCGGGGTTGCGCGGATCATCTTCGGGGATGCCGGCTTCAACCTTGCCGACAAGGTCGGCCCCGACATCGGCGGCTTTTGTGAAAACACCTCCGCCAACGCGAGCAAAAAGTGCCATTGACGAAGCTCCCATACCGAAGGTGAGCATTGCACCGGTAAGCTCAGCTGGGCTGAGCTTGAACACATTGTTGAGAAGGAAGAACCAAATCGAAATATCAAGCAGACCAAGGCCTACTACTGTGAATCCCATTACCGAACCTGCCGAAAAAGCCACCCTGAGGCCTCGGTTGAGCCCTTGGCTGCAGGCATTTGCAGTGCGGGCGTTTGCGGTAGTGGCAATCTTCATCCCGATAAAGCCTGAAAGGGCGGAGAAGAATCCACCTGAAACAAAGGCGAACGGGACAAAAAATGTCAGCAATCCGAAAAAGGCCATAGCAAGCAACACGACAAACATTACTGCGAAGAAAACAGTAACAACCGCATACTGCCTTTTGAGATAGGCGTTTGCGCCTTTGCGTACCGATTCTGATATTTTTTTCATAACATCTGTACCGGGGGAGAACTTAAGCACCTTTTTAGCAGAAAAAACAGCAAACAAAAGCGCTATAACTGAGCCTAAAAACGCAAACATAGGTAAATAGTTTTCCATCGATCAGGACTCCTTTGTAAAGTTCTAACGCTATTATAATAACATATTTCGCTTAGAATAACAATACTTTAAAAAACTAAAAAATAAAAATTATTTATCGTTTCTTAACAATTTAGTGTTTAAATACCTTTATAATAAATACGAGCACTTTGGAAGAGGGAATATCAATGAATTTCAGATATATAATCATGCAGTTTATGAGTGGCCGATACGGAACCGATGAGTTATTTTACGGTATATTTATAGTTTCTGCCATAATTTCTTTTATAAATATATTTTTACGCTCTGGGATAATTCAACTTTTGGTTTACGGCCTTGTTATATTTGCGCTTTTTAGATTTTTTTCCCGCAACTTGGAGGCTAGGAGAAAAGAAAACGCTTGGTTTAAAGACAAAATCGGTATTTTAAAGAGGCGCAGAGATTTTTATAACCAAAAAAAAGCCGACCGATTTCATGTCTACAGAAAATGCCCTCAGTGCAAGGCTATCTTAAGATTGCCGCGCAGGTTGGGGGTTCATAAGACGGTTTGCCCCAGATGCAATAAAGAGTTCACCGTTAAAGTTAAAAAATGAGCGGATAAGCTTTTTTAGGTCGCCAAAATTAAATTTTAGAAATTTTAAAAAAATGTTGACAAATGACAGCGGCTTGGATATAATATACAAGTCGCTTTAATTATGGCTGTATAGCTCAGTTGGCTAGAGCATGCGGTTCATACCCGCAGTGTCATTGGTTCAAATCCAATTACAGCCACCAGCGGCCCGGTGGTCAAGAGGCCTAAGACACCGCCCTTTCACGGCGGTAACACGAGTTCGAATCTCGTCCGGGTCACCAAGACCGATGATTTTTAAAAATCATCGGTCTTTCTTTTTAGGTCGGGTTATACCTATATAGTAATATATGCTTTTTTGGCAATGTTGAAAATGGTAAAAAAATGCTTGACCTTGAGGATGAGGTGTGCTATAATACTATCACCTCTGAGAGGTTCTTTTTTTTGCAATAAGAACTTCATTGTTCGGCTTTTCATTATATTGTGCGGTGCTTTTCGTTTCGCAGCTAAATTTTGTGAAGCGGCGCAATATTGTATTGCCGGATTGAGGGAGGCGTTTACTTTTACATTCGTTGGAGTAAAAGCAAAAAATATTTCCGTAAAGCGGGAGGTGCCGTTATGAGAGTAAAAATTACACTTGCTTGCACCGAGTGCAAACAACGCAATTACAACACAATGAAAAACAAGAAGAATGATCCTGACAGGCTTGAAATGAACAAGTATTGTAGGTTCTGCAAAAAGCACACCCTACACAAAGAAACAAAGTAGGGAGGAAATCAAATGAAAGCTGTTAATAAAATTTTACGCGTTCTGGTAATGGTTTTCGGTTTGGCTTCACTTGTTTTGTTCTTTACTGATTTCGCAAAAATCGTTCTGGCCGATGGCAGCAAAAGCTTAGTCGGTGCTCAGCTTGCTTTCGGAAGCAAGGTGACTATCGCAGGAACAGAGTATGATATGGCAAAATCTGCCGATATTCTTCTCTGCTTCTGGCTCACAGCTATCGCGTTTGTTATGAGCATTTTTGCAGGAAAATCCAAGCGCTTGCGCTATGCGATTCCGGTTTTTGGCGTTATAACAACTGTTTATATGTTTGTTATCGCGCTTTCCGGTCCTTGGGAGTTTGTTGACACCCGTCCGATAGCTATTAATAGTATCACAAAGCTCAGCTATTCTCCTTTTGTGTTGATAACAGCTATCGTATTGGCTGTTTTCACGGTTTTGGCCGTAGCTTATCTTCTTTTGGACGATTATCTCGAAGTTTTAGCTTCGAACGGGGAAAAGATCACTATTGCGAAGCGTGTCGCTCGTTTCTTTAGGGATTACAAGAGCGAGGCTAAGAAGATTGTTTGGCCCGGGCTTAAGGATGTTGTAAAGAACACGCTTATCGTTCTTATAATATGCTTACTTGTAGGAGCTTTGATATGGCTTGTGGATTTAGGTTTAGGTAAGCTGCTTGACCTTGTTTTAGGTGCATAAAGCCTTTGGAGGTAGAACATGTCTGAAACAAAAGAAGCAAGATGGTATGTAGTGCATACCTATTCAGGATATGAAAATAAGGTAGCAAGCGATCTTGCAACTATGGTTGAAAGCCGTGGAATGCAGGATCTAATACAGGAAATAAAAATTCCTACCGAAACTGTTACTGAAATCAAGGAAGACAAAAAGCGCGAAGTTGAGCGCAAGATTTTTCCGGGATATGTTATGATCAAGATGATCGTGACAGACGACAGCTGGTATGTTGTCAGAAATATACGCGGCTGCACAGGGTTTGTGGGTCCGGCATCAAAACCGGTTCCGCTCACCGATGAGGAGGTTGCGACCCTCGGCGTTGAAAAGCACAGCGTTGAAGTTGGTTACAGCGAAGGTGACAATGTTAAAATTGTCAGCGGTCCTCTTGAGGGCTACTCAGGCACTGTTAAAACAGTTGATACTGCTAACAACAGCGTTTGTGTGGTTCTTTCGATATTCGGCAGAGAAACTCCGGTCGAATTAGAGCTGGATCAGATCTCTTTGGCGGATGATTGATTTATAGTTTGTTAATATGCAGAAATGCTTATTAAAGGGTGTATCTCACCCAAGCCCCGGCACAGGCTGTAAGTGCCACGGTGGGAGGGACGGAATATGACCGTTCCGCCAGGCATCCTAAAGATGCTGTTACCACGAATAATGGAGGTGCAAATAAATGGCTCAGAAAATCACTGGTTACATTAAGCTTCAAATCCCTGCAGGTAAAGCAACACCGGCTCCCCCGGTAGGCCCTGCTCTCGGTCAGCACGGCGTCAATATTATGGCGTTTACAAAGGAGTTTAACGAGAGAACTAAGAACGATGCCGGTCTTATCATTCCGGTAGTTATTACTGTATATGCAGACCGTTCTTTCAGCTTCATCACTAAAACTCCGCCGGCAGCTGTTCTCATCAAGAAGGCTTGCGGCATCGAAAGTGCTTCCGGCACACCTAACAAGACAAAGGTTGCCAAGATCACCAAAGAGCAGATAAAGAAGATTGCTGAAACCAAAATGCCCGACCTTAATGCAGCAAGCGTTGAGTCCGCTATGAGTATGATAGCCGGTACTGCTCGCAGCATGGGCGTAGAAGTAGTCGATTAATTCTCTCTTGTGGGAGGAAAATTCCGATTTAACCACTTATTGGGAGGTAAACAATGAAACACGGTAAAAAGTATAATGAAAGCGCAAAGCTTATTGAAACCGGTAAGCTTTACGATGTAAACGAAGCAGTTGAGGTTGCGGTTAAGACCGGCACTGCCAAGTTTGATGAAACAGTTGAGATACATGTTCGCCTCGGCGTTGACTCTCGCCACGCTGACCAGCAGGTTCGCGGCGCGGTTGTTCTTCCGAACGGAACCGGTAAAACTGTAAGAACCCTTGTTTTTGCTAAGGGTGACAATGCAAAAGCAGCTGAGGCTGCAGGCTCTGATTACGTTGGAGCAGAGGAGCTCGTTGCCAAAATCCAGAACGAAAACTGGCTCGATTTTGATGTTGTTATTGCAACACCTGATATGATGGGTGTTGTAGGTCGTTTGGGTAAGGTTCTTGGTCCTAAGGGACTTATGCCATCTCCAAAGGCTGGTACAGTTACTATGGACGTAGCTAAGGCTGTTGCTGAAATCAAGGCTGGTAAGATCGAGTACAGACTTGACAAGAACAACATCATCCACTGCCCAATCGGGAAGGTTTCTTTCGGTAAGGAAAAGCTTGCTGACAACTTTAACGCTCTTATCGGCGCTATCGTTAAGGCTAAGCCAGCTGCTGCTAAGGGACAATACCTAAGAAGCGTTGTAGTTTCTTCTACAATGGGCCCTGGAATCAAGGTTAACCCTTCAAAGCTTGGTTAATTTGATGCTATGATTTTTCCGGAAGAGAAATCTTCCGGAAAAAAATTCAAAAAACTATTGACAAATTATGATTTCTGTGCTATATTTATATAGTTGGAAATAAATCCGTAGACAGCAAGCGCAAAGGTAAGTCTTGCCGAGGGTGTTATTTAGTAATGATACTAATGGCTCTTTTCGTCTACGAAAAAGAGCCTTTCTTTTTTTCAGGAAAGGCATAAAATCTTATAGGAGGTGACGTTATGCCAAACGCAAAAGTTTTAGAATCAAAGAAGGCACAGGTTGCAGAGATTACTGAAGTTCTTAAGAACGCTGCAACAGGCGTGTTGGTTGACTACCGTGGTCTTACAGTTGAAGAAGATACAAAGCTTCGTAACGACTTGAGAGCAGCAGGCGTTAACTATTTTGTAGTAAAAAACACATTGCTTCGTTTAGCAGCAAATCAGGTTGGTCTTGAAGATCTTGATAGCATCCTTCACGGACCTACAGCTCTAGCAGTTTCAGAGGACCCTGTTGCTCCTGCAAAAATCCTTTTTGACTATGCTAAGCAGAACGAAAAGATGGAAATCAAGTCAGGTTTCATGGACGGTAAAGTAATGTCTATGGACGAGCTTACAATCCTTGCTAAGACTCCTTCAAAGGAAACACTTATCGCAAAGATTATGGGCAGCTTGAATGCTCCTGCTTCAAACCTTGTAAGATTGCTTAACACAATCGTTGAAGGCGGAGAAGAAATCGCTGATCTAATCGCTAAGAAGAACGGCGAAGCAAAAGAAGAAGCTCCTGCTGAAGCACCAGCTGAAGTAGAAGCACCAGCTGCAGAAGAAGCAGCACCTGTAGCAGAAGCTGCAGAAGAAACACCAGCAGAAGAAGCTGCTGAAGAAACAAAAGAAACTGCAGAAGATGCAGAATAATTAAAATTTTAAAAATTTAGGAGGAAATTTAAAATGGCAGACATTCAGAAGATTTTAGATGATATCAAAGAATTAAAATTATTGGAAGTAGCAGAACTTGTAAAGCTTATGGAAGAAGAGTTCGGTGTATCAGCAGCAGCTCCTGTAATGGTAGCAGCAGCAGCTGAAGGCGGCGCAGCAGCAGGTGCTGAGCAGTCAGAATTTGAAGTAATCCTTGCAGATGCAGGTGCTTCAAAGCTTAACGTAATCAAGGTTGTAAGAGAACTTACAGGTCT
>JAZORP010000059.1:0-14844 GCA_045656665.1 Acutalibacteraceae bacterium
CCCGAGGCCGGAATCGACCTTTGGGGCTTTTCTAACCTTATCAAGGTTTTTGAAAAGATGCACAATAATTTGGGTGGCTCTATTATTATTATCTCCCATCAAGAAAGAATACTCAATATTGCCGACAGGATAATTGTGGTATCGGCCGGTAATATAAAAGCTGTTGGCAGCAAAGATGAGATATTACCCTCACTTTTCGGGACTACCGAGATGGGTTGCCATGTGCTTGCAGCTAAATCGGAGGTGGGATAAGTATGAATAATACCGAACGCGAGCTTTTAAAAATAATTGCCGATATGGATGAAAATATCAGTGGCGCCTTCAACATCCGTGCAAACGGCGATCTTGCAGACAGGCATGTCACCGAAAATATTGACATCAGAACCAAAGATGATAAACCCGGCATCGATATTATCATAAAGCCCGGCACTAAAGGAGAAAAGGTGCATATTCCGGTTATTATAAGCGAAACCGGTCTTTCCGACCTTGTTTACAACGATTTTATCATCGGGGAAGATTCCGATATAGAGATAGTTGCGGGCTGCGGCATCCACAATTGCGGGGATGACGAATCCCGCCACGACGGTATCCACAGCTTTTTTATAGGCAAAAACGCAAAGGTCAGATATGTTGAAAAGCATTACGGCGATGGTGACGGCAACGGCTCCAACAATATGAACCCCACCACCATCATCAATATTGCCGAGGGCGGCTATATGGAGATGGAGACTACCCAGATAAAGGGTATTGACTCGACCGAGCGAATGACCACTGCAAAGCTCGCTAAAGATGCGACCCTTGTCATCCGTGAAAAGCTTATGACCCACGGCACTCAACAGGCCAAGACCGACTTCACCGTTGATCTTGACGGGGCCAACTCCAGCGCAAATGTTATTTCCCGCTCGGTAGCCAAGGACGATTCATATCAGCTGTTTATTTCCAAAATTAATGGAAATAATATTTGTAGCGGCCACACCGAATGTGACGCTATTATAATGGATAATGCCAAGGTCTCGGCCGTGCCGGAGATAACAGCCAATCATATCGACGCTTCCCTCATCCACGAGGCGGCCATCGGCAAGATAGCCGGCGAGCAGCTTATCAAGCTGATGACCTTAGGGCTCACAGAAAAAGAAGCCGAAGAACAAATAGTCAACGGCTTTTTGAAATAAAATATTATTCTGAGGTGATACAAATGGAGTTAAAAGGCAGTAAAACAGAAAAAAACTTGATGGCAGCATTTGCAGGAGAAAGTCAGGCGAGAAATAAATACACCTATTTCGCAAGCGTTGCTAAAAAGGAAGGCTTTGAGCAAATTTCAGCCATCTTCCTTGACACCGCTAACAACGAAAAGGAACACGCTAAAATGTGGTTCAAAGAGCTGGGCGGTTTGAGCGATACTGCAACCAACCTTAAAGCTGCCGCTGCGGGCGAAAATTACGAATGGACAGATATGTATGCCACTTTCGCAAAAGAGGCCGAGGAAGAAGGCTTCAAAGAACTGGCCGCAAAGTTTAGAAAGGTAGCCGCAATCGAGAAAACCCACGAGGAAAGATATTTAAAGCTTCTAAATAATGTTGAGATGCAAAAGGTTTTCGAAAAGAGCGAGGAAATTATGTGGGAATGCCGCAACTGCGGTCACCTTGTTGTAGGCAAAAAAGCTCCGCAGATCTGCCCCGTTTGTAACCACCCACAAAGCTATTTTGAAATGAGAAAAGAGAATTATTAATTTAAAAGCATCAAAAAAGGATAGCCGAAGGGAGACACTTCGTAAGGAAGTTGTCTCCCTTTTTTTGAACATAAAAATGACACTTTCAAAAAATGAAAGTGTCATAGTAGGTTGCATACTTTGAGAAAGGTAAATACTTGCCGAAAATAAAGAACATCTTTCTCGGCAGGTAAAGTGATATTGCAAACTAAAAGTTTGCAGTGATATTTTTGCGTTACAGCAAAAGTGATATTGAAACCTTGCGGTTTCAGTGATATTATATTCGCTATTTAACTGTCCGAAGGACAATATCACTATGCGTAGCATAATATCACTGCGAAGCAATATCACTCGCCGTCAGGCGAATATAACTGAGGCTCCTTCCTTGTGGAGGGTGCCTCAATCGGCTATCCTTTTTTAGTCGTTAAAAAAATCCTTTACTTTATCCATAAAGCTTTTTTGCTTTTTGTAATTCTTATCGTCGGTCGCGTTGTCGAATTCCTTGAGCTTTTCTTTCTGGGCGCGGGTCAAATCCTTCGGCACTTCAACCGCTATCTTAACATACTGATCGCCCTTGCCGTTATAGTGGAGGCGCTGAATACCCTTGCCCTTGAGTTTAAACTCATCTCCGGGCTGGGTGCCCTCATGGATCTGGAATTTAACCTTGCCGTCAAGTGTGGGAACGGTTATTTCATCCCCCAATGCCGCCTGAGTAAAGGTGATGGGTATTTCACAGTAAACATCGTATCCGCTGCGCTCAAAAATCGGGTGCGGACGAACATTCACATTAATGCGAAGATCGCCTGCAGGGCCGCCGTTGACCCCTGCGTCACCGCCGCCGCGAAGATTTATCACCTGACCGTCATCTATGCCGGCAGGTATTTCAACCGTTTGCTCAACAGTGTGGCGGATCCTGCCCTTTCCTGCACAGGTGCGGCAGGGCTTATCGATTATCTTGCCGGTGCCGTGGCAGTGGTCACAAACCTTTTGGGTCTGCATAACACCGAAAGGTGTTCTTTGTGTGGTGGATACCTGTCCCGAACCGTGGCAAACAGGGCAGGTTTTGGGTGATGTGCCCTTTTCGGCACCGCTGCCGCCACATTCCTTACAGCTGTCTATTTTGGTGACCTTTACGGTTTTTTTGCAGCCCTTTGCAGCCTCTTCAAAAGAAAGATTAACCACTGCGGCCGTATCGTTGCCCCTGCGCGGAGCGTTGGGATTGCTACGCCTACCCGTGCCGAAACCACCGCCGAAAAACGAGCTGAAAATATCGCCCAAATCGCCGAAATCTCCGGTAAACCCGCCGTAACCTCCGCCGCCGCCTGCGCCGAAGTTGGGGTCAACGCCCGCGTGGCCGAACTGGTCATAGCGAGCCCTTTTTCCGCTGTCGGAAAGCACCTCGTAGGCCTCGTTGGCCTCTTTGAAGTTCTTTTCGGCCTCCTTGTCACCCGGGTTAAGGTCTGGGTGGTACTTTTTTGCCGCTTTTCTGTATGCTTTTTTTAACTCGTCTTCGGAGGCGGATTTGTCCACCCCGAGGCCTTCGTAATAATCTCTTTTCTCGTCAGCCAAAATGATTCTCCTATGTAGAGCGGAAGAAAAACTCCCGCTCTAATAAATGATGAATAGTTATTGTCTTTCGCTTTTCGAAATGCAATAATTATTAATTTTTGTTGTCCTCAACATCTGTATAATCTGCTTCATAAACATTAGGATCTGAACCGGCAGCGTCACCGCCTGCGGCTGCATTGGGATCACCCTGAGGGTTAGCAGCCTTGTATATCTTCTCGCTGACAGCGAATATCTCTTTTTGCAGATCCTCCTGCTTGAGCTTGATGGCCTCGATATCTTCGCCCTTGAGCGCTTCCTTCAAAGCCTCCTTAGCGGCCTCGATCTTGGCCTTTTCATCCTCAGAGATCTTGTCACCGAATTCGGTGATGGTTTTCTCTGTCTGGTAAATCATCTGGTCGGCATTATTGCGAACATCAACTGCCTCGCGGCGCTTTTTGTCCTCTGCGGCATATTCTTCGGCTTCCTTAACAGCCTTGTCGATATCCTCTTTCGACATATTGGTGTTAGAGGTGATGGTAATGTCGTTTTCCTTGCCGGTGCCGAGATCCTTCGCAGAAACATGAACGATACCGTTGGCATCGATATCAAATGTTACTTCGATCTGTGGGATACCTCTGGGAGCAGGAGCAATACCGTCAAGATGGAACACGCCGAGGGTCTTGTTGTCCTTAGCAAACTCGCGCTCACCCTGAAGAACATGAACTTCAACCGAGGTCTGGCCGTCGGCTGCAGTAGAGAATATCTGGCTCTTTTTGGCCGGGATTGTTGTGTTGCGGTCAATAACCTTTGTTGAAACACCGCCCATTGTCTCAATGCCGAGAGAAAGGGGTGTAACATCAAGAAGGAGAAGGCCTTTAACATCTCCGCCGAGAACACCTGCCTGCAAGGATGCGCCCAAAGCTACACATTCATCAGGGTTGATGCCCTTGAAGGGCTCTGTTCCCATAAAGCTCTTAACAGCCTCCTGAACAGCCGGAATTCTTGAAGAACCGCCAACCATCAAAACCTTGTTGATGTCGCCCTTGTTAAGGCCCGAGTCGGCCAAAGCCTGACGGACAGGCGCCATTGTAGCCTCAACCAAATCTGCAGTCAGCTCGTTGAACTTAGCCCTTGTAAGGGTTGTTTCAAAATGCTTGGGGCCTGTGGAATCTGCGGTAATAAAGGGCAGATTGATATCGGCAGTGGTCATACCCGAAAGGTCGATCTTTGCCTTTTCGGCAGCTTCCTTTACACGCTGCATAGCCATCTTATCGCCCGAGAGGTCAATACCCTGCTCAGCCTTAAAGGTGCTGACAATATAATCCATAACGCGCTTGTCAAAATCGTCACCGCCGAGACGGTTGTTACCGGCTGTGGCCAAAACCTCCTGAACACCGTCACCCATCTCGATGATGGAAACATCGAAGGTTCCGCCGCCGAGGTCATAAACCATAACCTTTTGGTCGTCTTCCTTGTCTATGCTATAAGCCAAAGCTGCAGCGGTAGGCTCGTTTATAATACGCTTAACCTCAAGACCTGCTATCTTGCCGGCATCCTTTGTTGCCTGACGCTGAGCATCTGTAAAGTAGGCAGGAACTGTGATTACAGCCTCTGTTACGGTCTGGCCGAGATACGCTTCGGCATCGGCCTTTAATTTCTGCAGAATGATTGCGGAAATCTCCTGTGGGGTGTACTTTTTACCGTCTATTTCAACCGTGTAGGCTGTACCCATTTCACGCTTGATAGAGCTGATTGTTCTGTCAGGATTGGTGATGGCCTGGCGCTTTGCCACCTGACCAACCATTCTCTCGCCTGTTTTTGAAAACGCCACAACAGACGGTGTAGTTCTTGCGCCCTCTGCATTAGCGATAACTACCGGCTCGCCGCCTTCCATAACGGCGACGCAGGAGTTAGTTGTACCTAAGTCTATACCAATAATTTTTCCCATGATAAATTCCTCCAAAATATAATATATGTTTTAATGAATCAGTTTGCTACCTTGACCATTGCAGGTCTTATGACCGTGTCGCCTATCTTAAAGCCTTTTTGCAGCACTTCGGCAATCACATTTTCGCCCAAGGCTTCATCCTCGATATGCATTACAGCCTCGTGCATCGTAGGGTCAAAAGGATCTCCCGCCTTTGCCACCTCTGTAATACCAAGCTTTTCTCCCAGAGACTCAAACTGCTTGACTATAAGCTCAATACCTTTTATATAATCCGGGGCAGTCTTATCCTCTAAAGCAGCCGCTCTGTCAATATTATCAAGTATCGGCAAAAGCTGTTTTATAACATTTGCCTTTGCAAATTCCGCAACCGTGGCTCTCTCGCGCTCGGTGCGTTTTTTGAAATTATCAAACTCGGCCGCAGTTCTGAGTAGCAGGTCGTTTTTGCTTTCAAGCTCAGCCTTTAAAGCTTCGATTTCTGCATCCTTTTTTGGTTTCTTTTCCTTTTTTTTGGCCTCAGCCGCCGATTTTTGGGGTTCTACATCGACCTTTGCTTCGGTTGTGTTTTTTGTTTCCTCAGCCACAAAATCAATCCTCCATATCTTTTTGTGCCTCTGTCATAATTTTGGTCAGCCTTTCGGCTGTATATTCAATAACAGGCATTATCCTGTCATAAGACATTCTATTGGGCCCTATCACTCCGACATATCCTTTGTACTTATCCGAGCCTCTGAATTTTGCGGCTATCACGGTGCCGCCGTTCAGTTCTTCATAGCCTGTATCGGCCCCGAAAACCGCGCCGACATTGCCGCTGATGCCCTCAAGTATCGAAATTATTGGGTCGCGCCGTTTAACAAGAGAGAGGATTCTCGCGGCCGTATCCTCATCTGAGCACATATTATAAAGGGCTCGCTCACCCTTTAAGGTAACATCTAAAGCCTCTATTTCAGCTGCAGTTTCAAACACCGCCGTAAACAACGGCATTAAATCGAGCGCATAAACACCGGCCTGTGCAATAACGCCTTGCATATACGCCTTTGTCAGCTCGGCCGTGGGCCTTGATTTTATTCGCTTACTAACAAGCCGCCGGAAGCATTCCTCCTGCTCGTTTGTGAAACCTTCGCTTTGGCGGAAGATGCGGCTTCGTGTTCGCCCGTCCTCGGTTATCACCAAAAGCATCGCGGCCGAGCGCGCAATAGGCAAGAGCTCGATACGCTTAATTCTCGGCGACTGCTCCGTAACAAGGCAAGCTATTGCCGGAAGCCCTGTCAGCCTTGAGAGAATCTGCGCGGCAGCGGCCGGTATACCCTCAGGCTCACAGCGCAGACTTTGAAGCGCTTTATCAATATCGTCCTTTTCCTCGACCGAAAGCTCGGCGCAAGGCATTAGCGAATCTACATATAACCTATACCCGTCGCTCGTAGGTATCCTGCCGGCAGAGGTGTGGGGCTGTTTTAGAAATCCCAGCTCGCAAAGCTCGCTCATTTCATTTCTGATAGTAGCGGAGGAGGGGGCATTTTCGAGCAATGCGATCAGGTTTTTTGAGCCGATGGGCTCACCGGTCTCAATATAAGATTTGATGACCGCTTTTAAAACCGCCTGCTTTCTCGGGGAAAGCTCCATATCCCGCTCACTCCTCTTATAAAATTTTAGGATTAGCACTCTGACTCTTCGAGTGCTAACGAGTATTATTATATGCACATTTTTCCAAATGTCAATACTTTTTGCCAAAAAAAGTTTGACTTTCCCTGACCTTTTACATTTTGTTCATATTTTTCCTTATCCGCCAATTAAAATCAGGGCAATTCTTTTAGAACCGCCCATAAATAACAATTAATTATTTTGCTGCTTTGTCGTATTGTCAAAAAATCGCGTCTGCTTTTACAAAATAACTTGAAAAAAATCACAGAATGTATTATATTTAATTAGTTATAGGAGGTATTTTATGTCTAATTACTTAAAAATGGCTAAAGCTGAGCTTGAAAAAGAATTTGCCGCAGTCCGCTCGGAATACGAGCATCTGCGTTCCTTGCACCTTTCTCTCGATATGTCACGAGGCAAGCCCGGCTTTGACAATATGGATTTGAGTGAAAAAATGTTTGACCTTGTGGGCAATGATACGGGGTTTAAAAATATCAGCGGTATCGACTGCCGAAATTACGGCGGGCTTGACGGTCTCGCTGAACTGAAAACCCTTTTTGCCCAGATATTGGAGCTTGAGCCCGAGCAGATAATCGTTGGGGGCAATTCTTCCCTTAATATGATGTTTGACACTATCGCTCAGGCTATGACCCACGGTATGGGCGGCGAGCCTTGGGCAAAGCAAAAAAATCTTAAGTTCCTCTGCCCCGTCCCGGGTTATGACCGCCACTTCGCCATCACCGAATATTTCGGTTTTGAGCTGATCCCTGTGGACATGTCCGACAAGGGCCCTGATATGGACGCTGTCGAAGAGCTTGTAAAGGACGCATCGGTCAAGGGTATCTGGTGTGTGCCTAAATATTCAAATCCCGAAGGTATAACCTACAGTGACGAGGTCGTCCGCAGGCTGGCAAATCTGAAACCCGCCGCAGGGGATTTTAGAATTTTTTGGGATAACGCCTATGTTGTTCACGACTTGTATAACGAGGGTGACAAACTGCTTAACATCTACACAGAATGTGTGAAAGCCGGCAATCCCGACCTGCCGATAATCTTCACTTCAACCTCTAAAATCACCTTCCCCGGAGCAGGAGTTGCGGCCGAGGCCGCAAGCCCGAACAATGTATCGCTACTCAAGGGCAGAATGAAGTTTCAAACCATCGGTCCCGACAAGCTCAATCAGCTAAGGCATGCCCGTATGTTCCGCTCGGCAGATGATGTTAAGGCTCATATGAAGAAGCACGCCGATATCCTCAGACCTAAGTTTGAGGCCGTTTTGGGAGAGCTTGAGTCACAGCTCGGCGACAGCGGCGTTGCTAAGTGGACCACCCCTAAAGGTGGCTACTTTGTAAGCCTCTATGTTTTAGAGGGCTGTGCAAAGCGGGTTGAACAGCTTTGCGCAAATGCAGGAATGATACTTACTCCCGCAGGCGCCACCTACCCCTACGGTAACGACCCGAAAGATTCGAATATCCGAATCGCCCCCTCCTACCCGTCGGTAGAGGAGATTAAAAAAGCTTCCGTGGTGCTTTGCGCAGCGGTCAAATATGCCACCCTCGAAAAACTTCTCGCCCAAAACTGAGGCATTGACTTTGCTCTGCCTTTTATGTATAATTTACTAAGTATTTACAGCATTTTTTCGCGGTTTTTCGAGCTGCGACCGCTGTCACAAAAAACTTGAATGAATGTTGGAGGATTTGCCAATGAAGTCCAAAAGAACAGGTAAACCGGTGTTTTTTGTGGTTTTCATTTTAATTTTGGCGCTCACATTTGCCGCATTTTTCGGCATTGAAAACTACTATGGCGACACCAGAAACGTCTATGTCAAAGGCGCAAACGATATCCGCTGGGGAATTGACATTCGCGGCGGCGTGGAGGCTGTTTTCTCCCCGGATAAGGCCGATGTTGATATAACTGATGACGATATGGCGGCCGCAAAAACCATTATCGAGACCCGCCTTGTGAACAATAACATAACCGATTACGAGGTTTATACAGACAACTCGAACCACCAGATAATCGTCCGCTTTCCCTGGGCGGCAGACGAAAGCGATTTTGACGCTGCCGCAGCAGTTCAGGAGCTCGGTGAGACCGCTTTGCTGACCTTCTGCAAAAATGAAGACAGCGAAAGTATTATTCTAAGCGGCGCCGAGGATATTAAAGAGGCAAAAGCGGCCTATGTAGATGATGAAACCTATACCGGCTATGTTGTACAGTTGGTCCTCACCGATAACGGAACATCGAAATTCGCTACTGCCACGGCTTCCCTCGTGGGGCAGACCATCTCCATCTGGATGGATGACGAAATGATCCAAGCCCCGACCGTAAACCAAGCTATTACAGACGGTCAGGCCATAATAACAGGTATGGCTGATGCTGACGAAGCAAAGGCGCTTGCCGATAAGATCAATGCCGGCTCGCTACCCTTTGCGCTTACTGTTGACGACAGCAAGCTTCAGGTAATATCCCCGACATTAGGTTCCGAAGCGCTCAATGTTATGCTTGTTGCCGGCTCTGTCGCATTCGGCCTTGTTTGCTTGCTTATGATCCTGCGCTACCGTTTGAACGGTGTTGTTGCCGCTATCGCTCTGCTCGGTCAGTTGGCCGGCTCAATTGCCTGCATTTCGGGCTTCTTCCCGAATGCTAACAGC
The DNA here is from genome assembly GCA_045656665.1 of Acutalibacteraceae bacterium. GTDB lineage: Bacteria > Bacillota > Clostridia > Oscillospirales > Acutalibacteraceae > UBA737. The sequence goes on from JAZORP010000059.1 coordinate 9,494, forward strand.
TTCACCCTCACCATTCCGGGTATCGCCGGTATCATTTTGTCAATCGGTGTCGGTGTTGACTGTAATGTTATCGCCGCAGAAAGAATTAGAGACGAGTTCAAAAAGGGTAAAACTATTGACGGTGCTATCGACAGTGGCTTTAAAAACAGCTTAAGCGCTATTATTGACGGTAATGTCACCATTGTTATAGTGTCGGTGGTTCTTATGGGTGCCTTCGGCACGCCTGACAGCCTTTTGGCAAAACTCTTTTCTCCCGTTATGTCGCTCTTCGGCTCGCAGGTCACAGGTTCTATCTACTCATTCGGTTACACCCTGCTGGTCGGCACGATATTCAACCTTATAATGGGCGTTCTTGCTTCCAAATATATGCTTAAGAGCATTTCCCAACTGAAACTCTTCAGAAAACCTTGGTTTTACGGAGGTAAGACAAATGCGTGAATTAAAAATTGATTTTAACAAAGCTTTTAAGCCCGTTCTTATAATTTATTTGGTGCTTTTCGTTGCCGGCGCAATAATTGCCGGAGTTTTTGGAGTTGAGCTTGATATCAACTTCTCAGGCGGCACAAGGATATCCTATTCCTACACCGGTGATATCAAAGATGCTGATATTAAATCCGTAGTTGACGAAAAGTTGGATGCGTCCTATTCCTTAGGTAAGAGCACCGCCCTCGCAGGTGACACAAAAACCTTCGAGATATCCCTCGTCGGCAAGGATTCTATGTCTGCCGCCGATCAGGAGACTTTGACCGACGCCCTCACAAAAAAGTTTAATGATAACCAAATCGCACTCTACGACTCAAACTCAGTAAGCCCCACTGTAGCAGGCTCATTCTTTGCAAAAAGTATGGTGGCCGTCATTATAACCGCCGCATTTGTGGTGCTGTATGTCGGTATCCGTTTCAGAAAAATCGGCGGTGTTTCAGCAGCCCTCACCGCTCTCGTGGCTCTGGTGTTAGATGTTCTTGTGACATTCTTCGTCTGCGTAATTTTCCGCCTGCAGATCGACTCAAACTATATCGCAGTTGTTCTGACAATGCTCGGATACTCTCTTAATGACACCATCGTTATTTACGACCGCATCCGCGAGAACAGAAAGCTTAATCCCGAAATGGAAATCGGCGAGCTGGTCAACCTAAGCATCAACAAGGTGCTTGTAAGAAATGTCGTCACCACAGTGACCACCTTCCTCGCCGTTACGACCATCGTTGTGGTCTCTGAGCTGTTCGGCCTTTCTTCGCTGCGCACATTCGCCATCCCGATGGCATTCGGCCTTATTTCCGGCGGCCTCTCATCCCTCTTTATTTCAGGTCCGCTTTGGGTTATGTGGAAAAGGCGCAAAGCTGCTAAATCATAATATGCACATTAAACAAGCCACCTTTGAGGCACCCTCCGTAAGGAAGGTGCCTCAAGTTTTATAAAACCAATTTATGTCATAAATATAAAATTAGAATTTTCTTAAAGATGTCGGTGAATGTCGGTCTTATTTTATGTATAATATTCTTGAAAAGTAAAAAAGAAGGGAGTATTATACAAATGGGATTTTTAAACGAACTGTTTTCTGCTGGGGTGTGGGGTGAGAAAACACCTACTGCACCAAAATGGAAAAAATGGATACATCGTAATTTGAGTGATAATCATTGTCCGGAATGTCTAATGCTTGATGGCTGTTGGTTTCCAAATGATAAAAAGCCAATATGGCCACATCACCCATTTTGTCATTGCGTATTAGAAGATATTCGATATAGTGATGTATTAACCAAATGTTCATCTGATAGTGCTTATAGTAAATTCGATCCATATCTATTTGATACTAAGGGTGAATATGGGCATGGGAAAGATAAACTTTTTAAGTCGTGGGGTTATTCGGTCGAAGATTCGAAATATCTAAAAGCAGAAATCGAAAAACAGGCTTTAGAGAAATATATCAATGGTGACTATACATTAGGCAAACTTAATGACAAAGGACAAAGATTAAGTATCAAAATAGAAATTGCTCGAAAAGATACTCGTAACAAAGTGTCTTTTATAACTGGATGGATGGTTCGTCCAAATGGACACATCCAATTAACTACGCCGTTAGGAGGTAAATAATATGAAAATGATGGATTGTGTAGAAGTGATAGTTGAAAAAGATAAATATGCTAAAGATGGCGTTCATAAAGGTATGCAGGGTTGGATTTGCCTTGAAAATAATTCGAACGGAACTTGGCTTGTCAATTTCCCACAATATGGCGAAAAAAACGATATTGCAGAAATAAGTGTAAAAGAAGAAGATTTAAAACTTATTCCTAAAATGGACGCAAGAGTTAACGAACAAATTAAAGAACAATTTGATAAATAATTATATATTTTATAAAACACTGTGCTTACTCGTCTCATAATAGTAACAAAACTTTTGGCTTCTGAGATGGGTGTTATTCAAAGTATGTAACCCACTATGACACTTTCAATTTTGAAAGTGTCATTTTTATTTATACTAAAAGCAATAGAAAATGGAGACACTTCCTTACGAAGTGTCTCCCTTCGAGGTGGCTTGTTTTTTATCGCGGATACACTCCTTTTTTGAACTCCGATTCACAGGCATGTGCTACTCTCCATATATTGTAATTGGAGGTGAAAGATATGTCTATTGTTAATTGTGACCGCAGGCACAGCTGCACTGATGCCGCTGTCGTTGCGAGTTTGATCGTCGGAATAGTGACCGCTTTGCTCACATTTACCGCAGTTATAACCGTCGCTCCTGTATTTTTGTGGGTGGTGTTCGGCATCGCTGTCGCCTTTCTTGCGGTAATTCTTTTGACCGCAGCTTTCGGTGGCAGAGAAGTCCGCCTCTGCATAAATTCGGTCCTTGCCGCCCTGCTGACGGGTATTCTCGGCTCGATTTTGACCTCGCTCATCCTTCTTGCTGTAGGATTTGCTGCTACAAGTATAGTAGGAGCAATCGTCACCGGGGCTATGCTCGTTTTCTTTTCGCTGATAATAACCGTCGCCGCATGCCTTGCTAGGTGTTTGGTGTCATAAATAAGAATCATTTGTCGGTAAATCCGAATCATGACTACCGGCCAAGCCGGTAGTTTGCTCTGCGGCTATAAGCCGCTGTTACTGGCCGGACTGAAAGTCGACGAAAAAATATATCATTTGCAAATATGCACCGCCGCCGAAATTCGGCAGTTCGCCTCCTTCTGATGAGGGAGGTGGATTTTTGCCCGTAAGGCAAAAAAGACGGAGGGAGAGAAGGAATATTATCCAAATACCCCTCAGTTAAAACCTCCGGTTTTGCCAGCTCCCCTGACAAGTGGAGCCTACCGCTGCGGCGGGATTACTCATCGGCAAAAGCCTCTTTGGAACCACACGCTTAGCGCGTGGTTTGCGGTATACAAAATTAAAAGATGCACGAAATTTCGTGCATCTTTTTTGCTGTTCTTTAAGTCATAGCCCCGTTGCGATTGTTTTTTTATTTGTTTTCTTCGCTTTCTATGTTGTCAAGCGCGTATTTACAACATTGTAACACAAGTAAATTAAAAGAGACGTTGTTGTTTGCTGCGGTTTTGTTAAGTCTCTCAAAAAGTGATTCGGTAAATCGTACGGTCCGCGGTGTGTTTGCATTTTTCAGTTCATTGTCAATCTTAAACATAATCATCACCCAAAAGAATATTATGCTCATTTTCGGTTGTATTTATATAACCATTTTTGGTTGCATTTTGTTTTTTTGTATGATATATTGTAAAGGGTGATTAGATGACTTGTGAAAATATTTTCTGTATCTACCAAAGGGATAACAAATGTGTTTTAGAGGAAATTAATTTAGATATAACGGGCGTGTGCGCCGACTGTATTTATGTGGATATAGCTCCGGGGAAGCTAAAAGAACTTAAAGAAAATCGGTTGCGAAATATAGAAAGCCGTTTTGTTTAGGGTAGAGCTCTCCTTTTCATTCTCCCCGGCATCCCTTCGCGCACACAGGTTGGATTTTTAATACTTGTGCAGCCAAAGTTTAATTTTGCATTTTTATTTGCTCTGAGAGAATGAGCGGATATCTCTTCAAAGAGCTATCCTCCAGTTCCTCTTTATACATATCTACTGCCGTGATTTGATGATTATCGTAGGTCGTGTAATAATAAATCCCTTTGTCAGTATTACAGCAGCAGGTGTAGATAGTGGTTTCAAAATTTCCGTCCCCCACATCACAGCAGCCTCGCTGCTGGTCGACAGACCCAAGTATATGAAAGAACTGACTCACGCTTTGCTCCTCTGACTCGCCTGAAACCGAGTTCATTTTAACAAAAGCCGTTCTAACAAAACGGGACTGAGATGACAGATCCCCCGGAAGCCCCAAGGCCCCCATTCCGCGGCTGTAGGGGCGTAGTGACAGTCGGTCTGAAAAATGATTCCGGGGCGCCTTAGGCGAAAGATGCATATAATTATTAAGCTCAAACATCTGCCTGTCAAAGGGCGGATTGTTTGTTAAAACCCCCACAGGGTTATCATAAACCTTTATCCCGTCCTTCACAGATTCCACCGTTATAGCTTCATTCCTATCCGCTATGAGCCAATGAAGCTCGGCGGGCGGCAATTCCTTGCTAAAAGCTCTATTAGTTAAATTAATCTTGTTAATCAGCGCCTTTGCCTGCTTCACCGAGTCACACTGCCCGAGGATCCAAGGGATAAATTCAAATACTGCTATATTATCCTTACCAAAAACCTTATCTTTGTAATTTGCATTCCCCACAAAATTAAGGCCTGCCATCGCAAGGCCTTTTTCATTTATGGCATCATAATAAAGCGGATAATTTCCCTCAACATACGCCATACCTATCAAGGCATAATGCTTTTTGGCAACACCCATATCGCAAAAATCAAACGGATAATTGCGCGGGGTTATCGTGACCTCTTCCTTATAGGAATATTCATAATCCAGCGTTCGGCCGAAATAAAAATCTTTGGTTTTGTAGGTGGCTGCCGTGCACATATTAAAATCTCCTCTTTGAATTTTGCCCCTGCGGATTGTTTGACCTTTTTTATTCTGCCTTAGTATAATTTTAATATTCAAAATGCTTACTCGCAACTTTTAAGGTGATTTTGCAATAATTATAAAACTTTATAATTGAAGAGGTAAGAAGTAAAAATCCCGTTCTCTTGCGAGAACGGGATTTTGGAGCAGGGTACGGGAGTCGAACCCGCCTCTGAGGCTTGGGAAGCGTCCATAATACCGATATACTAACCCTGCATATAAAAAGCGCCGAAACACTCGGCGCTGTGTTGGTGGAGATAAGCGGGATCGAACCGCTGACCTCTTGAATGCCATTCAAGCGCTCTCCCAGCTGAGCTATACCCCCGAACAGATACATACT
>JAZORP010000060.1:0-2146 GCA_045656665.1 Acutalibacteraceae bacterium
GTGGTATTATATGAACATACCACATCACAACTTAATTATAATAGACTATTTATCTATATTTAGGAGAACACTACCTTGGTAAAAGGTGTTCTCTCTATTCTCCTATGTGGGTAAATAGTTTCGGTGTGATGTGGTAGTCTAACCGAGGGAAACACTTTTTCGGCACACTCTTCGGGGTGTGCTTTTTTATTGAGGTGCAAATAATGTTTAAGAAAAAATTTTCCACAAAAAGAGTTGTTGTTGCAGGGTGCAGAGATTACAATAATTATGACGAGGCAAAATCTTATATTGATTTTTGTCTATCCAATATCCGAAAAGAAAATAATATTGTTATCGCTTCAGGTTGCGCAAGTGGCGCCGATGCTATTGGAGAACGATATGCAAAAGAAAACGGGTTTAAGGTTGAAAAATTTCCTGCCGATTGGAAAACCTACAGCAGAAGCGCAGGGCCAAGACGAAACAAACAAATGGCAGAGGTCAGCGACTATGTTATTTGCTTTTGGGACGAGAAAAGCAAGGGTACAAAATCGATGATTGATTTGGCGCGAAAATGCAATAAACCCATAAGAATAAAAACGATTTGTAGGTAATCGGCTCGCTCTTGTGATAATCATTTTGAGTTGTGCCTCAAGAAAAGCCTTTTTATTGACAAAAACACTTATTAGATATAAAATGATTTCGCATAAATATATTTTTAATCCAAGGAACATAAAAAATATGAATTTCAAAAAAAATTGTAAAGAGACGGCAGTTTGGCTCCTGCTTTCCATAATAATGGGGGCTTTAGGAGGCGGAGTAGGCGCAGGATTTTCTTTTACCGTAAGCGGTGTAACAAGTATCAGAGAAAATAACGGTTGGCTAATTTTTTTATTGCCTTTAGCAGGTCTTTTATCAGTTGCGCTTTCAAGGTGCTCAAGGTCTTCCGGCTTTGGAACAATTTCAATGTTTGACTGCGCTAAAAGCTCGCAAAAAGCAGTGCCTTTGAATCTGAGCTTTTCGGCGTTTGCCGGCACGGCCTTAACCCATTTGTGCGGCGGCTCTGCAGGAAAAGAGGGCGCGGCTCTGCAGATAGGAGGCGGGCTTTCGGCCATTTTTGCAAAAATTTTGAGAATTGACCGAAAGCGACAAAAAACCTTGCTTCTCTGCGCGATGTCAGCCATGTTTTCGGCAGTTTTCGGCACACCGCTGACCGCGGCTGTATTTGCAATAGAGGCCGCGCGTATTGAGCGAAAAAGATTTTTAGAGCTGCTTCCCTGCGAGATATCAGCATTGATAGGTTTTTTAACGGCTTATAGCTTAGGGGTAAAGCCCGAAAGATTTCATATCCCCGCAGTAGCAAAAGCCGATGCTGTCTTAATATTGGTTTTATTAGGTGTTGCCGTCGCCGCATCTCTTTTTGGTGAGTTGTTTTGCTTTACGCTTCGTTTTGTGTCCGCAAAAGCGAAACTTTTCTTAAGAAACGAATATTTTAGGATATTGGTCGGCGGTTTGCTTGTTATCTTAATTACTGTTATCATAGGTAATACCCGATATAACGGCAGTTCAATAACCACACTTCACAATATTTTTTCGAATATGCAGGTAAGATATGAAGATTTTGCTTTGAAATTTTTGCTCACAGTCATCACCGTAAGCTTCGGTTTTAAAGGCGGGCAGATAATCCCTTCCCTCTTTATCGGCGCGGCATTAGGCGGCGCAATCGGGATGCTATTTGGCGTGTCGGTGCCAATCGCGGCGGCGGTAGGTCTGGCGGCATCCTTTTGCGCGGTAACCAACTGTATGTTATCAGCATTTTTACTTAGCTTTGAATTATTTAGCGGTAAGGCAATAGTATATCTTATGGCCGCAGTCATAATTGCAAGACTTATTTCAGGCAGAATAAATCTTTATGGCGATACTCCCCCGATTTTTAAAAAGAAATATATTGAATCAGAAATAAACAAGGCTTGAGGTTTAGCGTGATACTCTTAACGGAGTATCACGCAACTCTATTCGCCTACGGCGAGTGATATTGCTTCGCAGTGATATTCGGCTTTTAGCCGAGTGCTATTTGGCTCCGCCAAGTTATATGCGAATAGAATATCACGAAACCTAAAGGTTTCATATCACTTTCGCAAAGCGAAAATATCACGCTGGCGACAGTCAG
>JAZORP010000061.1:0-21118 GCA_045656665.1 Acutalibacteraceae bacterium
GTACTTCTTAGCAGCATCACAAGAATTCTTGTAAATGTTAGCCATAATCTGGTGGAGCTTAGCGTCAACCTCTTCAGCGGTCCAGCTGTAGCGCATAGAGTTCTGGCTCATTTCAAGACCGGAAACTGCAACGCCGCCTGCATTAACTGCCTTAGAGGGAGCGATAACAACCTTGTTAGCCTTAAGGTAAGCAACAGCCTCGTCAGTAGTAGGCATATTTGCAACCTCAACATAATACTTAACGCCGTTTGCTACGATGTTCTTAGCATCTTCGATACCAACCTCGTTCTGAGTAGCGCAAGGCATTACAACGTCAACCTTAACTTCCCAAGGTCTCTTGCCCTCGAAGTAAGGAACACCGAACTTATCAGCATAATCCTTAACCTTATCGTGACCTGAAGCGCGCATATCGAGCAAGAAGTTAATTTTCTCTTCTGTGCAGATACCGTCTTCATCGTATATGTAACCGTCAGGACCGGAAATTGTAACAACCTTACCGCCAAGCTCGTTAACCTTCTTAACAGTACCCCAAGCAACGTTACCGAAGCCTGATACTGCAAAGGTCTTACCCTTAACATCTTCGCCGAAGGTTTTAAGCATCTCAACTGCATAGTAAACTGCGCCAAAGCCTGTAGCTTCAGGACGGATAAGTGAGCCGCCGTAAGCAAGGCCTTTACCGGTCAAAACGCCGGTGAATTCGTTGCGGAGACGCTTATACTGGCCGTAAAGATAACCGATCTCGCGTGCACCTACGCCAATGTCGCCTGCGGGAACATCTGTATCTGCGCCGATGTGTTTAGAAAGCTCGGTCATAAAGCTCTGGCAGAAACGCATAATCTCGCCATCGGATTTACCTCTGGGGTCAAAGTCGGAACCGCCCTTGCCGCCGCCCATAGGAAGGCCTGTAAGGCTGTTCTTAAAGGTTTGCTCAAAGCCGAGGAATTTAATAACAGAAGCAGTAACTGAAGGGTGGAAGCGCAGACCGCCTTTGTAAGGACCGATTGCAGAGTTGAACTGAACTCTGTAGCCGCGGTTAACCTGAACCTGACCGTTGTCATCAACCCACGATACGCGGAAGCTTATCATACGCTCAGGCTCAACCATACGCTCGATAACGCCGTTCTTTTCAAACTTATTGTCCTGCATAACGACAGGCTCTAAGGACTCAAGAACATCGCGAACCGCCTGCAAAAATTCATTTTCGCCGGGATTTCTGGCTTCAACCGAAGCGTAAACCCTTTGCAAATATTCTGATTTAAACATTTAAAAGACCTCCTAAAGTAACCTATTTTTATAGAATACTACGATTTTTTCCCGCAGTCAATAGAAAATTATTGATTTTTTGAAAAAACAATATAAAAATCCGCCCTCGAAGTTTGCGAGGGCGGTGAATTATCAGTTGGCTTTTTGATTGGTGGCTTCGAGATACTTGGCATAAGCCTCTTCCCAAAGGGCGCTGTCCTCAGGTGAGTAACGCTTAATATCTGTTGAAGCTGAAACGGCCTTTCGGATGGCTTTAAAGTCAGCAATCTCACCGAGAGCGTGATATGCCACGGCAATATTGCCCATAACGGTAGCCTCCGTGGGTCCTGCAAGAACCTCCGCATTGCAGGCTGCGGCTGTCATACGGCAGAGGAGTTTGTCCTTGATACCGCCGCCGAGCATATTGATCTTAGTGTACTTCTGCTCGCCGATGCGGTTGAGCATATTGAATGTGTACTTATACTTCATTGCAATACTCTGATATATACAGCGCATAACCTCGCCGCGGGTCTGAGGAACATACTGGCCGGTTTTTTGGCAGTATTCCTTAACCCTCTTAGGCAGATTGCCTGCGGTTTCGAAGGCGGGATCGTCCACATCAACAAAGCACTTGAAAGGCTCTGCCGCAAGGGCCTCCCTTTCGAGAACATCAAAGCCCACATCCTCGCCCTCGCGCTTCCATTGGCGGCGAGATTCCTGAATAAGCCAAAGACCCATTATGTTCTTCAAGAATCTGACTGTATCATTAAAGCCGCCCTCGTTTGTGAAGTTAAGGCGGGCAACCTCGTCATTGATGATGGGCTCGGCAGCTTCAATTCCGAAAAGACTCCAGGTGCCGCAGCTTATGTATACAAAGCCGTCATCTGTGGAGGGGGTAGCGGCAACCGCGGAGGCAGTATCATGGGCCGGAACGGCGATGACCGGCACCTTTTCACAACCGAGTTCTTCGCAGATCTCGTCCGACAGCAGCCCGTAGGTCTCACCCGACTTGATAACCGGCGGGAAAAGGTCTGCCGAAAGGCCGAGCTTTTCTATAAGTTCAAAATCCCAATCTCTTTTATAGGCATCGTAAAGATTGGTTGTGGAAGCGATGCTTGCTTCTGCCTTCATCTCGCCTGTGAGCATATATGCAAACAGGTCGGGTATGAGCAACAGCTTTTCGGCATTTTGCAGCATCTCTGGCTCATTATATTTCAAATACATCAGCTGATAGAGGGTGTTTATCCTCATAAACTGAGTTCCCGTGTGCTTGTATATCTCATCTCTTGAAACGGTTTCAAAAACCTTTTCGGGAATGTCTTCGGTGCGCTTGTCTCGGTAGTGAACAGGGTTTGAAATGAGCTTGCCTCTTTTGTCTATAAGGCCAAAGTCAACGCCCCAGGTGTCGATACCGATAGCATCAAATCCGCCGCTGTTGACAGCTTTTGTGATGCTTGTTTTTATCTCGAAAAATAAGCGAAGAATATCCCAATACATTGTGCCGTTAACAATGACAGTGTCGTTGCTGAAACGGTGGATCTCCTCCATAGAAATTTTCTCGCCGTCAAACTCGGCAAGCATTGCTCTGCCGCTTGAAGCGCCAAAGTCAAAAGAAAGAACCTTTTTCATAGAAACTCTCCGTTCTAAAAAATCTTTTTAAATCGGCTATTTGCCAATTATATCAATTTTAGTTTATCACATAAACTGTTTTATTGCAATATCTAAATAAACTTAAAATATGTCTTGATTTAACTAAGGTGTAGGTTGTAAAATAGAAACCGAAAGGGGAGAAAGCCGTGCAAAATGAACTTTGGCAATATTTGCAAATGGCCGAAAAACCTATTGTGCTTTACGGTATGGGCTACGGAGCCGATAAGATAATAAAGGTGTTGGAGCATTTTTCTATACCTTTCAAAGGGGTTTTCGCGAGTGACGGATTTGTTCGCGAAAAGATTTTTCACGGGTACAAGGTGTCGGCTTACGCTGATTTGAAAGAAAAATTCGGTCAGATGATAGTTTTGCTCTGCTTTGGCAGCGAACGACCCGAAGTGATAAAAAATATCCGCCGCATAGCAGCCGAACAGGAGCTTTACGCGCCTGATGTTCCGGTAGTGGGAGAGCGGCTGTTTGACAGAGAATATGTTTTAGAGAATAAGGCGGCTTTTGAGGGTATTTACTCCCTGTTGGCCGATGATATTTCGAGAAAAACCTTTGAAAACACCGCGAAATTTAAATTGACCGGCAAAATTGACTATCTTCTTGATTGCGAGGTTTCACCCGACGAGCCTTACTTTAGCTTTTTAAAGCTTTCAAATGATGAAAGCTTTCTCGACCTCGGCGCCTACAATGGCGACACGGTGGAGGAGTTTGTTTCGAGGGTAGGGGGCTACCGCAGAATAACGGCAGTAGAGCCTGATGCTAAAACATTTAAAAAATTAGTCGCCAATGTGAACGGTTTTGAGAATGTGCGGTGCGAAAACCTTTGCATTTCCTGCTATTGCGGCAAAGGGGCTTTCGAAATGCGCGGCGGCCGAAATTCGGGCACAGCCTCTGCCACAAAAAAAACGGATTTTTCAACTGTGGATGCTCTGCTTTCGGGAGAGGAGGCAACCTTTGTCAAAATGGATATCGAGGGTGAGGAGAAAAATGCGATTTTAGGTATGAGGCAAACAATACTTGCTCACAAGCCGAAAATGCTCATATCCTGCTATCACAGAACTGAGGATCTCTTAGAGTTGCCGAAAGCGGTTTTTGATATAAGGGATGATTACAAGCTTTATATGCGGCATTTTCCGGCCCTGCCTGCTTGGGATACGAATTATTATTTTGTGTAGAGCATATTATACAAGCCGCCCCTCATAAGTTTAGAATGGAATAGACGGAGGGGAACAAAATGAAACTATTTATCGTGACTAAAAAACAGCTTATGGTGGCGCTCTGCCTGATAGCGGCTGTGGCTGCGGTGGTTATAGGGTCGGTAGGTGTTTTCGCAAACAGCGAGCGCTTGCTGCCGATTTACTGTGTAGAGACCGAAAAAAAGCAGATTGCAATCAGCTTTGATGCCGCGTGGGGTAATAGCAAAAAGGTACAAAATATTAAAGTTACAAAACTTTCCCATTTCAATAATATATGACAAAACCCGTATATACCTTTCGGTTTATACAGGTTTTTAATTTATAAGCCAAAATTAAATATTATTTCTTCATCTTCTTCGGATGCTTCTTTAAAAGTTTCTATTATTTTCAAAACGCTTTCTCTTAAATTTTCTGCCGCTTGGGTTTCGGGTTTAAATGTTACTGTTATTGTAACGGGGGTCTCTATAAAACCTGTCAGCATGTCCCACAAAGCATCTAAATTATTCCCATACCACTCGGGCAATTCTAATTTTTCTCTGATTTCATTGTGTAAATCCATCGGATATTTACATTTTGAAAAATCAATAACAACAGTTTTCATATTATCCTCCTAACCTATTTGATTAAATGTAAAATAATGGTCGTAAGTAACAAACACTAATCCATCATTTGAGTAAAGAATTCTAGAACTATTTCGTATTCCACCAGTATAATTTATATCTGCTTCATACCATATTCGACCATTAGCAGATGGCAATTTACCATCCTTGTTTTTATAAATATCTCCACCAATAACACCTTCATCTGTTACTTGATGCAAGTTCATTAAAATCGGTTTCCAACCAAGTTTTTTTGCTTCCTTTTTGGTAAGATATTGCGTTGGTAGAGAGTTTCCATTATGAAGCAAAACATCTATACCGTTATTACCCTCAAATGTAGCGGTTCCTTTTTTGACTGATTCAGACCACATTACCGTGCAAGCACAATTTTCGTGTAGCTTAGGAAATCTTGGCGGCGCATCTTCGGGCAAATATAATTTACCATGTAAATCAAAACAAGGTTGGCAAGTTGAAGGCGAAAGCATACAAATCCAAACCTTATATTTCTTGTCTTCATAAAATTGAGGATTGAATTTTGTTCCTTTTATACCTGCAGCAATCATATCACCTAATAAACTCATAAAATATCATCTCCTTTTTGATATGTAATAGCAAAAATAGAGATGACATTCACCGACATAATTATAACATTAATAATAAAATTAAGCAATAATAAGTATAATATAGTACGAGCACCTCGGCATAAGCTTTACCGAGGTGCTTTTTATGAAGTTTTTTATTGTTACGAAAAAACAGTTAATGTTTTTGCTCGCAATTGTGGTGGTGACGGCGGTGGCGGTGATAGGCTCGGTTAATATTTTTGCCGACAATGACCGCCTTTTGCCGATTTACTGTGTAGAGACCGATAAAAAACAGGTGGCCATTAGCTTCGATGCAGCTTGGGGTAATGATGACACCCAGCAGTTGATAGATATTCTCGGTGAGTATGATGTTCCGGCGACCTTTTTTGTGGTTGGCGCTTGGGTAGATAAATATCCCGAGTCTGTAAAGGCGCTTTCTGATGCCGGCCATCAGATTCAAAACCATTCTAACACACATCCGCATATGCCACAGCTTCCAAAAGAGCAGATGCGCGACGAAATTGAAAGCTGCAATCAAAAGATAGAGTCGGTCACCGGTGTCTGTCCGACCCTGTTGCGTCCGCCATACGGCGACTATGATAACGCCCTTATCGAAGTGATGGATGAAATGAATATGAAAACCATCCAATGGGATGTTGATTCTCTTGACTGGAAGGATAACGCCACTCCAGAAAGCATTTGCAACCGCGTTACAAGTAAAGTAAAAAACGGTAGTATTGTCCTGTTCCACAACGACGCCGACCATACTCCTGCGGCACTGCCAAACATTCTAAAATGCCTCAAAGACGAGGGATATGAGTTTGTGTTTATAAGTGATTTAATTTATAAGGACAATTACGAAATTATCCATGATGGAACACAGTGCAAAAAAGACGGCTGATGCCGTCTTTTTTAGTGAAGAGTGAAGAGGTAAGGTGTGCCTACGGCGCAGATATATTTTTTTCGTAGGGACCGGCCTCCCGGACGGTCCGCAAACGGTGATTTTGATGGAACGGACCACCAGGGATGTGGGTCCCTACGAAAATGAATAAAATTTGATTAAAAACCTACAGACAGAACCGCCCTATTGTGTGCCTTCGCACAGATATAAAGCTATATTCTCAATCCTTTTGGGTAATGGTTTTTGGCTTTCCCGTTTACAACCTTGGCGCCGCCGAGGGCGAAGCCGTCAACCATTACTACCGCCCAACCGTTCTCGGTTTGCGCATCAAACTCTTCGCCGTGCAAATATTTCGCAAGCTCATCACTACCGAGCGATAAATTGATTTTCCTTTTAAATTTATCGCCCAGCGCCATAAAAAACTGATGGTGCGGCAGAATATAATTTTTTCGGATTTCTCCTATAGTTATTCCGCAGCAAAAGGCGCAGCCGTCTTTTATCGGCAGTCTATTATTGTAGTATATAGGATTTCCGTTGTATTCGTGGAGATATTGGGGATTATATTCTATCAGTGTGTCGCTAAGGAAATCGGAGACAAGCTTATTGCTTTTTTTGCTTGAGGGAGCACTCAAATTATCAGGGGTTTTTTCTCCTTTGTGGTGTAGCAGGGCCATAAACTGCCCCTCTCCCTTTGCCTTGTGGGGGTAAAATCTACGGGCAAAATGAATGTTTTCGCATTTGCATCCGTCAAATTTAATTCCGTCACAGGTGTATTTAACCACATTCTCGTTTACGGGGATAATTTCAAATTGGGGATGCTTGTCCAAAAAAGCATCGATCATCATTTCGTTTTCTTCTAAAGAGAAGGTGCAGGTGGCATATATGATAAAACCGCCGCTTTTTAAGGCTTTGACAGCATTTTCTAAAATCTCTGACTGCCGTTTTGCGCAGAACGCTACATTGGCTTCGCTCCACTCGTCAATGGCAATTTCCTCCTTGCGGAACATACCTTCGCCCGAGCAGGGTGCATCGACAATCACCAAATCAAAGGTGCCCTCAAACGTAGAAGACAATCTATTAGTATCCATACAAGTAACAACAGTATTATTAAGTCCGAGGCGTTCGATGTTACCTGTAAGTATTTTGCAGCGGGATGCCGCAATTTCGTTTGACACAAGAACGCCTTTTTCGCTCAGCTTGTTTTTAAGCTGTGTGCTTTTTCCGCCCGGAGCCGCGCACAGATCAAGCACGCGCCAATCCGGCTCAATATCAATACATTCGACAGGAGCCATAGCCGCAGGCTCCTGAACATAAATAAGCCCCGCGTGGTGATACGGATGATTACCGATTTTATCAAAATCTAGATAGTATCCGTTATTCACATAAGGTACTTTTTGTGTTGAAAAAATGTTAATTTTTTCGAATTCTGCTACGCTTATCTTGTCGGTATTCACTCTAAAGGCTTTTACGGGGGGATTTTGCAACTCGTTTAGGTAGTTGTTAAAATCTTCGCCCAGCAAACGTTTCATTCGGTTTTCATATTGTTTCGGCAGTTGTTTCATTTGCTACTTCCTTCAAGCATTTCAATATTAAGCATACACATACCCACGGCAGTGATTGCGGCGGTTTCGGTTCGTAAAATTCTTTTCCCTAAAGATATTATTTTAGAATCGGCGGCAAGTGCTTTCTCAATCTCTTGTTTTTCAAATCCGCCTTCGGGGCCGATAAAAATACCTACGCTTTTAACATTTCTAAGCCGGGACAACGCCTGGGCAGTAGAATTCATACCCTCCTTGTTTTCATAAGGCACAATAATCAAATCCAGCGTTTTTGCAAAATCGAGAGCCCTATCAAATGAGCAAACATCCATAATTTCGGGGATAATATTGCGCTTGCTTTGTTTGGCGGCGCTTTCGGAAATGCTCTGCCAACGCGTCTGCTTCCCTTTTGCTTTTTTATCATCAAGCTTAACAACACAATGCTTCATTTGCACAGGAATAATTCCAAAGACGCCAAGCTCAACACATTTTTGAATAATATATTCCATTTTATCGCCTTTCGGCAGGCCCTGAAACAGATATATTTTAACAGGAAGCTCGGTGTCGGTGTAATCCTCCTCTAAAATTTCCAAAGCAACAGCATTCTCAAGGAAGCTATCAATACGGCACAAATCGCTCTTGCCGCCGCAGCTTATAAGGCAGGTGTCTCCAATGTCCATCCTAAGAACATTTTTTATGTGATTATAATCTGCCCCGTCGATTATATAATGTGAATTTTGCTTATTTTTTTCATTTGCAAAAAAATTAAACATAATTACCCAACCTTTTACACAAAGTTCTCATAAATTTTATCATGAATCAAAAATTTTATCAATATATACTTTTAAATGAAAAAGTTGTGGTTAATTTTTTCTCTGGAATATAAAAATAAAAAGCCGGACATCCGTCCGGCTTTTTGATTTAATCAGTCTATTTCAACTGCAATGCTTTGGTTGTTTCTGCTGGCGGCGGCGCGCATTACAACACGGATAGCATTGGCGATTCTGCCCTGCTTGCCGATAACGCGGCCCATATCATTTTCCGCAACATGCAGATGGTAAACGACAACGCCTTCGGCGTTAGGTTCGTCGACTTTGACAACAACCTGCTCGGGGTTCTCTACAAGCCCCGAAGCTAAAGATACAAGAAGCTCTTTCATTAAATATAAACCTCACATTAATGGATAGAAAGGAAAAACCATTCTATATTAGATTATACCGTTTTTCTTAAGTAAAGCCTTAACGGTATCGGTAGGCTGAGCTCCGTTGGAGATCCATTTCTTAGCCTTTTCACTGTCGATATTAACGGCTGCAGGGTCCTTAGTGGGATCATAGGTGCCGATTTCTTCAATGAAGCGGCCGTCACGAGGGAATCTCGAATCGGCAACAACCACACGGTAGAAAGGAGCCTTTTTAGCACCCATACGGCGAAGTCTGATTTTTACTGCCATTGTATTACACCTCCGTTTACAGAATATAATATATGTTTTAAAAGATACTGCCAAAACAAATCTTAAAAACCGAAATTGCCGAAACCGCCGGGCATATTCATCCCTCGCATCATTTGGCGGCGTTTGCCCTTGCTGTTCATTTGCTTGAACATTTTTTTCATCTGCTCATACTGCTTCATAAGGCGATTGACATCTTCAACCTTGACCCCTGCGCCGGCTGCAATTCTGCGGCGGCGGGAGGCGTTCAATATGTCGGGCTTGGCTCTTTCCTTCTTGGTCATTGAAGTTATGATAGCTTCAATACGAAGCAGCTGCCTATCATCTACATCGACATCCTTAAGCTGCTTATCCATACCCGGCAGCATTGAAAGAACGCTTTTGAGCGAGCCCATTTTTTTAATTTGATGGAACTGATCCAAAAGATCGTTCATATCAAACTTGTTTTCCTGCAATCGGCGGGCTGTTTCTTCGGCCTTTTTCTCGTCAACCTGAGTTTCAACCTTTTCTATAAGGGAGAGAACATCTCCCATACCAAGAATTCTTGATGCCATTCTGTCGGGATGAAATTCTTCAAGCTCGTCGAGCTTTTCACCAACACCGGCGAAAATAATCGGCTTGCCTGTGACGGCTTTTACCGAGAGGGCGGCGCCGCCGCGGGTGTCACCGTCAAGCTTGGTGAGAATAACACCGTCAATCTCAAGAATATCGTTAAAAGCCTTTGCGATATTGACCGCATCCTGACCCACCATTGAGTCAACAACAAGCAGAATATTGTGAACCTCAATCGCTTTAGTGATACGCTGCAGTTCCTCCATCAATTCGGTGTCAACATGCAGGCGGCCGGCTGTATCGAGAATAAGGTAGTCGTGGCCATAGTCGCGGGCATAGGACAAAGCCTTTTTGGCTATGATTTCAGGCTTCTCGGTGCCCATCTCAAAAACGGGTGCGTCCACCGCCTTGCCTACGACCTTTAACTGCTCAATAGCGGCGGGGCGGTAGATATCGCAAGCGGCAAGCATCGGCCTATGGCCTTGCGCACGCAAAAGCTTTGCGAGCTTTGCTGAGTGGGTGGTTTTACCCGAGCCTTGCAGACCGCACATCATAATAACAGTAGGTAATTTGTTGGATGTTTTAAGACGGGTCTGCTCGCTGCCCATCAGGGCGGTGAGCTCATCTTTAACAATTTTGATAACCATTTGTGGAGCGGTCAGGCTCTCCATAACATTGGCACCGATGCACTTTTCGGCCAAGGTATTGGTGAAATCCTTGGCCACCTTATAGTTGACATCGGCCTCAAGAAGGGCTAATCGCACCTCTCGCATAGCGGTTTTAACATCGGCCTCTGAAAGCTTGCCCTTAGAACGCAGGCGTTTAAAAACGCCCGAAAGCTTTTCGGATAAATTATCAAACGCCATTTTGTTCACTCCTTAAAGTTCTTCTATAGTGTTTAAAATCTCACTAAGGCTCTCCCCATCGCCTTTTTTGACCTTTTCGGCCAACTCCTTAAGCCTTAGGAAACGCTCGCAATAGCGGCATTTTTCCTCTAAAGCAGCCATTTGAGCAACGGCTCTTTTAATAAGGTCATTAACACCCTGACGGGTGATGCCTTCATTTTCGGCAATTTCCGAAAGGGAGAGATCATCATTATAATAATACTCTGTGAGAGCTTTTTGCTTTTCGCTTAAAAAATCACCGTAAACATCCAGCAGGGCCGAAACATACAGATCTTTCATCCTAATGCACCTCACGAAGTGCAATTATAACACATAAATACGATGCTGTCAAGTTTTTTTCTTTACACATAAAATAAAGAGCACAAAATTTGTGCTCTATGTTTTTATTATTCTATATTGGTTTTGACCGAGTTGAGTTTTGCCTGACGGCGGTGCTTAACCTCGTCGGACATAGGTTTAATCTCGCCCGCGGCTTGGAGGGCCATACGGGTGAATACAGGGCCAAACAGCTCGTATATCAAAACGGCAAAGAGGGTGATATTTCTGATAAGATTGCCCTCACTGCCGAGCTGCATTGCAGTAGCGCACATTCCAAGAGCGACCCCTGCCTGCGGCAATAGGGTGATGCCGAGATATTTGCAGATAGAGGCGCTGCATTTTGAGATTTTTGCACTGAAGTATGTGCCTATATATTTACCCGCCGACCTTGTGATGATATAGACAATGCCGATCAAAACTATGCTGATATCAGTAAACACATTGAGCTCAAGCTCTGCACCGCTTATTACAAAGAAGAGGGCAAATAGGGGAGAGGTCCATTTATCGGATGCCGCCATAAGATCGAAAGAAAGCGGGCAGATATTGCAGAATACCGTTCCGAGCATCATACAGGTCAGCAGAGAGGAAAACTGAATATGAACCAGCCCGACTTTAAAATCAAGCATTGAAAGCGATGCTGTAAGAAGCACAATTCCTATGGTGAGGTTGAGGCGGTTGGTATTTGAGTTGAAGAGCTTTTCAAGCTGAGTCAGCACCCAACCCATAGCCGCACCCAAAAGAAGGGAGAGAACTATCTCAACCAAGGGATTGACCAAAATCGAGACCATATCCACATTCCCGCTGACCAGAGTTTTGGCTATGCCGAATGAGACAGCAAATACGATAAGACCTACCGCATCATCAAGGGCTACTATTGGAAGCAACAGTTTGGAGAGCGGGCCGTGAGCCTTGTACTGCCGCACAACCATCAGGGTTGCAGCGGGGGCGGTGGCTGTTGCGATAGCGCCGAGGGTGATAGCTTGAGAAACGGTGAATCTATCGGGTATCATCATATGAACGGAGACCAGCGCCAAATCAACAAATAGTGTTGCCGTCAAGGCTTGAATGATTCCTATTATAAGGGCTTGCTTACCTGTTTTTTTAAGGTCTGCAAGGCGGAACTCGTTGCCGATAGAAAAGGCGATAAATCCTAATGCCACCTCAGATATTAATGAAAGGCGGCTCACAGAATCGGACGAGTTGAAACCAACGCCACCTATACCCAGAGCACCTATACAATAGGGTCCCACCAGCACGCCGGCTATCAAATAAGCCGTTACAGACGGAAGTTTTAGTTTTTTGAATAAGCGTGTCATAATAAGCCCTGCAAGCAGAGCAAAAGACACCGAAAGCAAAGTGTTCACTAATTACATCTCCTTTTCCAATGTTTGCTATTATAACACCCGCATTTCTGATTGTCAATTTAGGATTTAAAAAAATGCTTGACAAAGGGAAGATAATAATGTATAATCCTTTTGTTGCAATCCAAAGACAGCAGGTGGCCGACCGGCCGTAAGCCTTGCGCCTGCCGAGGTTCGCGCTTAAATTTAACGCTTTATTTGTGTTTATTTTATGCCTGTTCCTCCGTCTTGGAACAGGCATTTACTGTTTTTGTGGAGGTGAATCACATTGCCAAACGCATCAGTTTTAGAGAAAAAGCAGCAGCAGGTTGCAGCTTTGGCTGAAAAGCTTTCCGCTGCAGTTACAGGTGTCGTTGTTGATTACAAGGGTATCACCGTGGCTGACGACACAGCCCTCCGTAAGGAGCTCCGTGAAAACGGAGTTGATTACTTTGTAGTTAAAAACACCATCCTCAGCCGCGCTATTGAAGGAACAGATCTTGAGGAGATGAAATCCGTTCTCGAGGGAACTACTGCTATCGCCCTTTCTAATGAGGACTATACCGCAGCAGCAAGAATTCTCAGCAAATTCGCCGAGTCTCACGAGAGCTTCAAGATTAAGTCCGGCTTCTTAGACGGCAAGGTAGTTGACACTGCAACTATCGATGATCTTGCTAAGCTGCCCACCAAGGAAGTTCTCCTTGCTACAGTTTGCAGTGCCTTCCAGGCACCCATCGCGGCTTTCGCCCGTGCTGTTCAGGCTATCGTTGATAAAGACGGTTCCGGAGCAGAAGAATAATTAAATTTTAAAACAATAATATTTTATGGAGGAATTTAAAATGGCATCAGAGAAAATCACAGCTATGATTGAAGAGCTTAAAACTCTTACCGTTCTTGAGCTTTCAGAGCTCGTTAAAGCAGTAGAAGAGGAATTCGGCGTATCTGCAGCAGCTGCAGTAGCAGTTGCAGCTCCCGCAGCAGGCGGCGCAGCAGCAGCTGAGGAGAAGGCCGAGTTTGACGTTGATCTCAAAGAGGTTGGCGCTGAGAAGATTAAGGTTATTAAGGTTGTTCGCGAGATCACCGGTCTCGGCCTTGCAGAGGCTAAGGCAATCGTTGACGGCGCTCCCAAGACCCTCAAAGAGGCTGCTTCTAAGGAAGACGCTGAAGACATCAAGGCTAAGCTCGCTGAGGTTGGCGCAACTGTTGAGCTTCAGTAATTTTAAAATTAATAAAAGGCTGTCGTACGACAGCCTTTATTTCTTTGCTTTCACAAGAAAACGGCTGTCATCTGACAGCCGTTTTAAAGTTTAATAATTAGTTAATCTTTCCGTAAAGCGGGACATCGCTGTCACGCTTGGGCTCTCTTGAAGCACAAGCGGGCTCAGCAGCCCTCGGACGCGGAGAATTCGGGCGGCGGTTGCGGCCTTGCCTGCGGTCATTAAATCTCGGAGGCTTCATTTCAGAGCCTTCCGGATAGATGACTACGCGCCTTTCGATACCTTCACCGTAGGAACTGGAAACAACGCCCTCAATATTTTGAATTGCGGTATGGATTATTCTGCGCTCATAGGGGTTCATAGGCTCGAGTGAACGGCTTTTGCCATTCTTTAGCACCTGAGAAGAAATCCTCTTTGCAAGGGTTTTAAGTGTTTCTTCGCGCTTTTCACGATAATTGCCGATGTTGAGAGAAATTTTATAGTGCCCGCCGCCGTTGTTTGCGGCAAGACAAGCAAGGTATTGGAGAGAATCCAGGGTCTCTCCCCTGCGGCCTATAAGCACGCTGAGGTCTTCACCGTCCATCAAAATGAGAGAAGCATTCTCTCTGCTTGCAACCTTTATATCAATATCCTTGCAACCCACAGCGTCAAGAACGGTTTTGATATAGGCAACGGCTTTCCCTGCGGGAGAAGAGGCGTCAATAGCCGAAAGCTCCATCGGCTCGCCGAATTCAGGTTCGTTATTTGCCTTGACAGCTGCTTTTTTGGGAGACGGTTGCTTTTGTTCGGCCTTTTCTCTTTTCGGTTGTGCCTTTTGGTTGGCCTTTTGGTTGGCCTTTTTGCCGGACTTCGTTTTTTTATCAGGCAACTCTATAAAAGCACGAACCTCGGCTTTGCTGCCGCCGAACATTCCCAACACCTTCTTTTTGGGTGTTGCAACAACTTCAAATTGTATATCATCAAGCTCAGAAGCACCTAAATTTGCGCGGGCGTTTTCCATAGCCTCTTCAATGGTAGCTCCAAAGCCTTTGGCTTCATTAATCAAGGGTAATCCTCCTTTTAAACTATCAGTTAAAAATTAATCGTTTGAAACAGAGAGCTTTTTTATCTGCCCTGCTTCAAAATCACATTGTTGAGTAAGCTCTTTTGAGCGCAGATTAGCAAGCATTTTATTGGGGCTGTAGAATGTCTGAAGCGCCAATTGGATTGCGCCGCCTATTAGTGACGAGCAGGCCCAATAGAAGGTAACACCGCCGGGGACGACAAATCCGATAAACAACGAAATCAAGGGCATTGTCAGCATCATACCGGCCATATTTGGAGCATCAGGGTTTAACTTCTTTTGCATCTTTGTAGAAAGCAAGGAGGTTAAGAACTGAGCGGCAAATGCCATAATCGGCATAATCCAGATAATCTGAGCATCGTGGAAAATATCGAAAGAGAATTTTGGCGATTGGGTAAGATCGATGCCGAAGAAGTTAAAATCAATAGAGCCGAGCTTTTCTGCGATTGAGGGGAATTCGATAGCTCCCGATTTTACAGCTTCAATGATTTGAAGCTCAGAACCTCTTGCGCCGGTTTTCACAGCCTCTGCGGCTTTAGAAATTATTTCGGGATCAATGTGCATCAGGTAGGTGAGGGGTTGCATTATAAGATAGTAAATGCTCATCATAAGCACAAGGCGCAAAACCATAGGCAAGCAACCGCCCGACATTGAAACGCCTTCCTCTTGATAAAGCTGCTGCATAGCTTGGCTGTACTTCTGCTTATCGTCACCGTATTTCCTTTTAAGCTCGTCAAGCTTGGGCTTAATCCTTGTTTGTTGAACAGAGGATTTCTGACTTTTGATTGTCAGGGGAATAAGGGCAAGATTTATAAGCAGGGTGAAAACGAAGACCGCCGCGGCAAAATTGTTGCCGAAAAGGTTGGCGATATTTTCAAGCAACCAACCGAGCGGTTTGTTGATAATGTTAAATAAACTTTGCATATATACACCGTCCATTCGCAGCGCCTTTGCGCCGATGGTTTGTTAAAAATCGATATTATGATTTGCGCTTTTTGGGCACAGGGTCGTATCCGCCCTTGCATAACGGGTTGCACCTTAAAATTCGCCAAAGCGCTAAAGCGGACCCCTTGATACAGCCGTGAATTTCGATAGCCTCAATAGCATAGGCCGAACAGGTAGGTGTGAAACGGCAGCAAGGGGTTTTTAAGGGCGAGATGTTTTTCTGGTAAAATCGAATTAATTTGATTATCAATTTTTTCATACAAATCAGAAGTCACACATCTGCAGTTTTCAAAAGCTTTGATAAGGATGCGGCAACCGCCGTGCTTTTGGCGGCGAGTATCCGCGGCCTGGCCACGATTATAAAATCGCGCCCTGCTTCTATTTCAGGCAGGCAATAGCGGAAAGCTGCTGTTATTACCCTTTTGGCACGGTTTCTCGATACTGCATTTCCAATCTTTTTCCCCGTTGTTATCCCAAGGCGAATTTCATCGCGGCGGTTTTTTAAAACATAAACCACCGCATAAGGGGAAACGAGAGCCTTTCCTCGCCGATAGGCTCGCCTGAAAATGTGGTTTTCCTTAATTTTAATGATAGTTTTCATAAATTTTCCCCAATAAAAGGAAAAGCCACGCTTAGTGGCTTTAATATGACAGTTGCTTTCTGCCCTTTGCTCTGCGGCGGGCAAGAACCTTGCGGCCGTTAGCTGTTGCCATTCTCTTTAAAAAGCCGTGCTCCTTTTTACGGTGAAGCTTTTTGGGCTGATATGTTCTTTTCATTTTATAACCTCCTCGCTTTGGAATGCGGCTATGCTTTAAGGCTTCCCATAGAGGTACAGCATAGCCTATCAATTTAAGATTATAACCCAAAGCAAGGCTATCTGTCAATAAAAATTTTTAGCTCTTGCAGGGTTTAATATATTGAAAAGTCCGCATTTCGGTTAGCGGCAATAGGTGGTATTAATATGTTGTTGTTGCCAAAACTGACCGAGAGAGGATAAATCATATTAAAAAGCAATGATTATTTTCTTTGCAGAGGAGGAGATTTCAAATTTACATTTTTTATATGTCACAGATTTCGCTTATTTTCAAAATTAATGCTAAAATTGTGTTAAATGCTGATTTTTCTTTAGTTTGGCGCGTTTATTTTTGGATTTTTGTTAAAAATACACAAAAAAACAAACAATTAAAGTTTATGATAGCTCTTGAAAATATACTTGGAATATTGTATTATAATAAGTAAATAATAAACATATAAATTGTTGGAGAGGATACAATGACCAAATATACAGCAAACACACTTGCAGCTATGATTGAAAAGAAGCTTTCGCACAATTTCGGTGTCACACCTGAGATTGCTTCTGATGAACTTTTCTACAAGGCCTGTGTGCTGGTGCTTCTTGAGATAATGAACGAGCGCCGCGCTCAGTTTAAGAAGGACACAGCCGAGCAGGAGGCCAAAACGGTTTATTACATCAGTATGGAATTCCTGATGGGGCGTTCTCTTAAAAATAATCTTTACAATCTCGACCTTACCGACGCGATGGGCAAGGCATTGGCGAAGTTTAAGGTAAAGCTTGATAAACTTTATGACTTTGAGCCTGATGCAGGGCTTGGAAACGGCGGACTTGGCCGCCTTGCTGCCTGCTTCCTCGACTCCCTTTCAAGCGGAGGATATCCCGCTATGGGTTATTGTATCCGTTATGAGCTGGGCATCTTCCGTCAAAAGCTGGTTGAAGGATGGCAGACCGAAATGCCTGATTTTTGGCTGCCGGGCGGCGGTGTTTGGCTTGAGCCGAGACCCGCCTCTGCCGTTGATGTTAATTTTGACGGCAAGATCAACGAATGGTGGGACGGTAGCTATCACCACATTGAGCACACTGATTATCAGACCGTGCGGGCCGTGCCTTACGACCTGATGGTTGCCGGTAAGGACGGGAGGACGGTCAACGCTCTGCGTCTTTGGAGTGCCGAATGTCAGGACTTTGATATGTCGGCCTTTAATCAGGGTGATTATGTAAGGGCTCTTGAACAGCGCGCTATGACCGAGACCATATCAAAGGTGCTTTATCCTGAGGATAATCATATCGAGGGTAAATCACTGAGGCTTCGACAGCAGTATTTCTTAGTGTCGGCCTCTATTCAGGACATTCTCAAGCGACACCTTAATAAATATAACACTCTCGAAAACCTGCCTGAAAAGGTAGCTATTCACATTAACGACACCCACCCCACACTCTCTATACCTGAGCTTATGCGCTTTTTACTGGATGAGTGCGGCTACGGGTGGGAAAAGGCCTGGAGCCTTGTTCAGAAAACGGTTGCCTACACTAATCATACAATCATGGCTGAGGCTCTCGAATGCTGGCCCGAATCTCTTATAAAGCAGCGGATTCCCAGAATTTATCAAATAATAAAGGAAATAGACCGTCGCTACAGAGAAGAAGTTATTAGTATGACGGGGGACTATCAGTTAGCAGAGCGCACCGCTGTTATAAGCAACGGAGTTGTTAGAATGGCAAATCTCTGTGTTGCTACCTGCCACTCTGTTAACGGTGTTTCCAAGCTGCACAGTGAAATTTTGGTCAGCGAGTTGTTTAAAGACTATGCTCGAATGACTCCTGAGAAGTTCAAGAATGTAACCAACGGTATCGCACACAGGCGTTGGCTCTGTCAGGCTAATCCTGCTCTCACCAAATATCTGACCGAGCTTATCGGTGACGGGTTTATAAAGGATGCGTCCCAGCTTGAAAAACTCATGGAGCACAAGGACGATAAGCAGGTGCTTGGCCGCCTTGCCGATATTAAGCAGGGCAACAAGGTGAGGTTTGCAAACTATGTCAAGGATAACTGTGGTATAACTATAAACCCTGATTCTATTTTCGATATGCAGGTAAAGCGCTTGCACGAATACAAGCGTCAGCACCTGAATGCCCTTAATATAATCAGCGAATACCTCTATTTAAAGAACAACCCCAATGCCGACTTCACCCCCAAGACCTATATCTTCGGCGCCAAGGCGGCAGCAGGATATCTCTTTGCAAAAGAGATTATTCAGATGATTTATAAGCTTTCAACAGTTATTGATAATGACCGTTCTGTAAATGACAAGCTCAAGATCGCTTTTCTTGAGGATTATAAGGTGAGTCTCGCAGAGATAATGATTCCCTCTGCCGATATCAGCGAGCAGATTTCACTCGCTTCCACAGAGGCAAGCGGAACGGGTAATATGAAGCTTATGATGAACGGCGCAATCACCCTCGGCACGGAGGACGGCGCGAATGTTGAAATTCACAAGGCTGTAGGAGATGAAAACATCATCATCTTCGGTATGCAGACGCCTGAGGTGTTATCTTTACAAAAGCACGGTTATTCGCCCCTTTCATATTATAACAATAATGCCGAGCTGCGCGACGCCCTTGACTTTATAGGCAAGGGGATGGGCGGTCAGTCCTTTGATAATATCTACAACACTCTAAAGAATCATGATCGCTATATGGCGCTGGCAGATTATTCGGATTACTGCAGAGCCCAAAAGAGGGCAACCGAGCTTTATAACGACAAGGAAATCTGGAGCCGCATGTCACTCACAAATATCGCAAAATCGGGCATTTTCTCAGCAGACCGCTCTATTGAGGACTATGCAAGAGATATCTGGCATGTTGAGCCCCTTAAATAAAGGTGGATTATGCAATACTATCCTTTCGATTCCCGCAATAACTTATACAGAAGTAAGATAGGCGCATTAGCCGAGGGGGAGACCCTTCGGCTAAGGCTTTTGCTACATAAAGATGCCTGCGTTCATTCGGCTTTTCTCCTAATCAAGAAGGATGACGAGGATTTTGTTCGCGAAAGTGTTATGATGCCTGCAGAATGGCTTGAGGATTATCGCTTTTATGAATGTGAGATAAACCTCACAGAGGGGCTGTATTGGTACAACTTCAGGTATACAAGCGACCATGGCGAGTTTTTTGTCACCAAGACCGAAACCTCTTTAGGCATAGTATCCCGCGAGGGGGGCTTGTGGCAGCAGACGGTATATTCAAAGGATTACGAAACCCCCGACTGGCTTGACGGCGGGATAATTTACCAGATATTCCCTGACAGATTTTTTGCATCAGGCAGAAAAAAAGAAAATGTACCTGAGGACAGATACATTTGTGACGATTGGGGAAAGCAGCCCGAATACCGCCAGCCTCAGGACAAATGCCGACTTGGCAACGACTACTACGGCGGTGATTTTAAAGGAATAGAGCAAAAGCTTGATTATCTCAAGAGCTTGTCGGTGACCTGCATCTATCTCAATCCTATTTTTGAGGCTCATTCAAACCACCGCTATAACACGGCCGATTATTCCAGGGTTGACCCACTGCTTGGGACAGAAAAGGATCTTTGCGAGCTGATAGCCGCCGCTAAAAAGCGCGGCATCAGCATCGTGTTGGACGGTGTGTTTTCCCACACAGGTGACGACAGTATATATTTCAACCGCTACGGAAGATATGATACCGTAGGTGCCTATCAATCGGAGTGCTCGCCTTTTTATAAGTGGTACAATTTTAGCGAATATCCTAATAAATATGCCGCCTGGTGGGGTATTTCCACTCTGCCTGAGACAAATGAGAATGATCTGGCTTTTTCAAATTATATAACGGGTGAGAACGGAATTTTGAGATATTGGCTCAAAAAAGGGATAAAGGGCTGGAGGCTCGATGTGGCAGACGAACTGCCCGATGAATTTTTAGACAAGATCCGTCTTGCCGTGAAGGCCGAGGGTGAAGACAACTTCATTCTAGGTGAGGTTTGGGAGGACGCCACAAACAAAACAAGCTACGGCAGCCGCAGGCGCTTTCTTCGCGGTCGGCAGCTTGACTCGGTTATGAATTATCCCTTTGCAAACGCCATCGTTGACTTTTTAAAGGGAGGCGATGCCAAAAATCTTATGAACACGGTTCTTGATATCATCGAAAATTATCCCCCGCAGGCAGTCAAGCTTTTGATGAACCATATCGGAACTCATGATACGGCCAGAATACTCACAAGGCTCGGCAGCGATAAAGACTTTGGGGGTAACCGTGAGTTGCAATCGAAAGCCACGCTTTCCTTTGACGAATATGCATTGGGTATAAAACGGTTAAAGCTTGCAGCAGTTTTGCAGTTTACATTGCCGGGAGTGCCGTCTGTTTACTACGGTGACGAGGCCGGTATGACTGGGTATGGTGATCCTTTCTGCAGAGCCGGATATCCGTGGGGAAGGGAAAACAAAGACCTTTTGGAGTTTTACCAAAATTTAGGTCTTGCCCGCAAGAACTGCAAGGCCTTTGTCTCGGGTGAGTTTTCGCCCTTAGAGGCAAATGGAGCGGTTATTTCATATATTCGCAGAAATGAAAAAGCCAAGGCTTTTATAGCAGTTAACCGCGGTCAGGATGAGGCGGAGGTGAATTTGCCCGATGAATTCGCCGGAGCAAGATCTTTGCTTGGAGAATTGCCGCAAAAAGGTAAAGTCACCCTGCCGGGATATAACTTCACCATTTTGCAGAAATAATACTATATATTTTGAACGGTTGGTTTTCACACCAACCGTTCGCTTATATCTCCATATAATACCTTGGCTACGAGAGT
>JAZORP010000062.1:0-10896 GCA_045656665.1 Acutalibacteraceae bacterium
GTCAATCTACGGCCTAACAAAAGCATCGGAGATTGCCGCCGAGTTCACAGATAACGCTTTATCAGCGCTTAATAACTTTAACGGTGATACCGAAACCCTCAAAGAGCTTACAAAATTCTTGCTTCACAGAAAATATTAAAGGAAGTTTTAATTTGGATTATCCGATTTTAAGCAAAATTAAATCACCCGATGATTTAAAAAAACTTGATATTTCCAAAATGCAGCCATTATGCGAAGAAATCAGAAACTGCATTATAACAACCGTTGCCGACAACGGCGGCCATCTCGCATCCAATTTAGGCGCTGTTGAGCTTACCGTTGCATTGCACAGGGCATTTTTTTCTCCGGAAGATGCTATCATTTTTGATGTAGGCCATCAATGCTATACCCACAAACTTTTGACCGGCCGCTTTGAAAAGTTTTCAACCATCCGAAAACAGGGCGGTCTTTCGGGTTTTATGAAGCCAAGAGAAAGCGAACACGACCCTTTTATAACAGGGCATAGCAGCAACTCTATTTCCGCGGCTTACGGCATATATAAAGCAAAGCGCCTTAATAACGAGTCCGGCACCGCTGTGGCTGTTATAGGTGACGGTGCTATGACGGGTGGAATGGCTTATGAAGCTCTTAACAATGCCGGCAACTCCAATGGCAATTTTATCGTTGTTTTAAATGACAATAAAATGTCTATCTCAAGAAATGTCGGCTCGTTGGCGAGGTCTCTTACAAAGCTTCGCAATAAGCCGAAATACCACCGCTTTAAATTTGTTTTCAGCAAGCTTCTTTCGAAAATCCCATTGGTAGGCTCTAATATTGTCAGTCTGCTGTATAAAGTAAAGGACGCCTTTAAAAACCTTGTTTACAAACATAATATTTTTACAGCTTTAGGGTTTAACTATTTGGGGCCTGTTGACGGTCACGATGTTGAGGCGATGGAATCTCTCTTTAAGATCGCACAGGCTTATACAAAACCATCCCTTATCCATGTCGTCTCAACAAAAGGGAAAGGCTATCCTTATGCCGAATTAAATCCCGATAACTATCACGGAGTCTCTCCCTTTGATGTTGAGCTTGGTACCGCCCAAAGCAATATAAAAACCTTTTCTCAAATCGCTGGCGAAACCCTCTGCAAATTAGCAGAAAATGATGGCAAAATATGCGCTTTAACTGCTGCTATGGCAGAGGGAACAGGTCTTTCGGAATTCGCCTGCAGGTTTAAATCGCGATTTTTTGATGTTGGCATCGCAGAGCAACACGCCCTTACCTTTGCAGCAGGGCTAGCAAAAGGGGGATTAAAGCCTTATTTTGCGGTCTATTCATCTTTTTTGCAAAGGTCTTACGACCAGATCATCCACGATGCTGCGATCGGCAATTTGCCCGTAAGGTTGCTTGTTGACAGGGCGGGCATTGTCGGGGAGGACGGGGAGACCCACCAAGGCCTTTTTGATGTTCCGTTCCTGACAAATATCCCGAATATAAATGTTTATTCACCCTCGAATTTTGAGGAACTTTCATACCGAATAGAATATACCGCAACGCTTAATGAAATATCTGCCGTTCGGTACCCGAGAGGCAGCGAGAAAAAAAGCCTGCACTTTGATATAACTCAAGATTATTCAATCGTAAGTGGCAACAGCCGCAAAGCTATCGTGACATACGGGCGCCTTTATTCAGAAGCCTGCATTGCTAAAAAGGCTTGTGAGGAAATTAATATAGTAAAACTTAACAAGATTTATCCTTTAAGCGATGAGCTTATCAAGCTTTTGGCAGATTTTGACGAGATTTTTATTTTTGAGGAATCGCAAAAAAGCGGCGCCATTGGCGAGCATATCGCTGCAAGACTTTTAGAAAATGCTTATAAAGGCAATTTTTCTATTCATGCTATTGAGGATGAATTTGTAACCGCAGGCACGGTTTCAGACCTTTTGAAAACCTATAAGCTCGACAGCAACGCTATGATAGCCGCTGTCGGAGAAAAGTAATCGGAGAATGATATGACATCAAAAGTTAGATTAGATATAGCTCTTGTCGAACAGGGATTTTCCGAAAGCCGTGAAAAGGCGAAAGCCCTTATTATGGCGGGAATAGTTTTTGTTAATAACCAAAAATCGGATAAACCCGGAAACACCGTAAAACCTGACGATATAATTGAAGTCAGGGGAGAAACACTTAAATATGTCAGTCGGGGCGGTCTTAAGCTTGAAAAGGCTGTTGCTGCTTTCTCCCTTAAACTTAATGATTTCATCTGTGCCGACATCGGCGCCTCAACCGGCGGCTTTACCGACTGTATGCTCCAAAACGGTGCTTCAAAGGTTTACGCTATCGATGTGGGATACGGCCAGCTTGCTTGGAAGCTTCGCACCGATGAGCGGGTTGTAAACCTAGAGAGAACCAATTTCCGCTATGTTACCCAAAACGAAGTTCCCGAACTTTTGGATTTCGCCTCGGTCGATGTTTCTTTCATCTCTTTATCACACATTTTGCCCGTTATGAGAACCTTGCTAAAGGACGGCGGCACCGCCGTTTGCCTCATAAAACCGCAATTTGAAGCAGGAAAGGAAAATGTTGGTAAAAAAGGTGTTGTTAGAGAAAAGAGCGTTCACATTTCTGTTATAATGAAAATAATTGACCTAACGCTTGAAAACAAATTTTCACTTTTGGGGCTTGATTTTTCACCCGTTAAAGGCCCTGAGGGAAATATCGAATACCTTTGTTACATAAAAAAAAGCGAGCAACCGCTCGTTTTGACCGAAGCCTCGCCCGAGTCGGTGGTTGAAGCTTCATACGATGCACTGAATACTTGAAAGGAGAATTGTTGTGGTCGTTGCTGTTATACCTAATCTTGATAAACGCGGAGCAACAGATGTTGTGGGCAAGCTCGGCGCCTTGCTCAAGGCTGAAAATATTGAGGCATATATACCCGACAGCATCTGCGGTACTGATTTTAAACACGCTCCCGAAGAAGATCTGTACAAAATAGCTGATATTATAATTTCCATCGGCGGTGACGGCACAATTATTCGTTACGCCAAGCGCGCCGCTCTCGACAACAAACCGGTGCTTGGCATCAATGCCGGCAGAATGGGTTATCTTGCAAACATTGAGCAAAACGAGCTGCATCTGCTTTCTAAGCTCAAATCAGGTGAGTTTTCAATCGAAAAGAGAATGATGCTTTCGGTTTCCGTTATTGAAAACGGTAAGGTTATCAATGAATATAATGCTTTAAATGACGCTGTTATCACAAGCGGTTTTATATCAAGGATAATTGATATTTCGGTAAGCCTCGGTAAAGATGCGATATCCTACCGTGCAGACGGCCTTATAGTCTCAACACCGACCGGCTCAACTGCATACTCAATGTCCGCAGGCGGACCTATTATTGACCCTGTGACCGAGAGTATGTGTATAACTCCTATATGCTCACATTCACTTTCGGCAAAACCTATATTGCTCAGTGCCGAAAACGCCATAAAACTCAAAGCGTTTTCCAAAAAGCGTACCGACATTTATTTGACGGTTGACGGCCGAAAGGTTGCGGCGCTCAAGCCTTATTCCGAGGTGAGAATCAAAAAGTCGAAACAAACCGCCCAACTGATAAGACTTAACGACCGTTCTTTCTACAAGACCCTTTCCTATAAATTCAAAGATGGCAGGAGTGTATAGTTTGAAAAGTAAAAGACAGGAACAGATTTTACAGCTTATCCGTCAAAATATTTATCTTACACAGGAGGACCTTATAGAGGGCCTTAAAGCTTTAGGCAATGAAGTTACTCAATCTACAATATCCCGCGATATAAGAGAATTAAAGCTTGTAAAAGGGCGTGATAAGGATGGAAATTACAGATATTTAGCACCTGATTTGACTGCCTCCTCCCAAAAAAGCGGCAACCATTACCGTGACCTTTTTACACGCGCTGTGAAGGACATTAAATATTCGCTGAATAATGTGGTTGTGAAGTGTGATGTGGGTATGGCTTCGAGCGCTTGTGTGGCTCTGGATGATATGTTCGGCGATATGATGCTCGGCTCTCTCGCAGGGGAGGACACCATCATAATCGTCACGGAAGGCGAGCAACAATCAAAATTACTCTACGATAGTTTAAACAAGCTTTTATAACGGCGGTAATAATATGCTTAAATATTTACATATTGAAAATATTGCAGTTATCGAACACTCAGAGATCGAATTTAAAGAGGGCTTTAATATTTTAACAGGTGAGACCGGCGCCGGAAAATCTATAATAATCGATTCGATTAATGCGGTTCTAGGACATCGTACCTCTAAGGATTTGATACGAGCCGGTTGTGAAAATGCAGAGGTTTCGGCCCTTTTCGGCAATTTTACGAAAGAAAATATTGAATTTTTAAAACAATTCGATATAGAACCTGATGAGGATGGAAATCTAATAATCATAAGACGGCTCAGCCTAAACGGCAAGGGTATCATAAAAATTAACGGCAAGCCCGCCACAGCGGCTTGTCTCAGAGATATCGCCCCATGTCTTATTGACATTCACGGTCAGCACGATAATCAGGCCTTGCTTGACCCTCAAATGCATTGTGGCTATATTGACGCTTTAGCCGAAAACTCGGCTCAAATTTCGGATTATTACGATGAGTTCCGCAAAATTAACCGTTTGCGTAAAGAACTCGGTGAGCTTGAAATTAATGAAGATGAGAAGCTGCGCAGAACCGAGCTTTTAAAATATCAAATTTCAGAGCTTACTGCCGCCGATATTAAGGTCGGCGAGTTGCAAGAGCTAAAATCGAGGCTTCAAACGGCGGAAAATTTTGAAATCACAATGAAATCGCTTATGTCGGCGCTAAGCCTGCTCTACGGCGACGATGAGAATGACGGAGCAATAACTCTTCTAAAAAACACTTTAAAACAATTTCAAAATTTGAAAAGCGCAGGTTTGGAAAAAACTTATTCAAAGCTTGTCGACATCATCTCAATAGCAGAGGATATCGGTGCAGAAACAACTAATTTTGCAGACAAAACCTCCGCCTTGGATATGGATATCAACTCAATTAACGAGCGGCTTGACACACTAAACAGACTAATGCTCAAATACGGCTCGAGCGAAGAAGAAATGCTTAGCTTCTTAAACAACGCTACTAAAGAGCTTGATAATATTGAAGGCGCCGACAAAATGATTGCAAAACTCGAAAACGAGCTTGAGCAATCCAAAATAGAGCTTATAGCCCTGGGTAAAAAGCTTTCTGCCACAAGGCAGACGGCCGCGCGTATTTTCGAGGTAAAAGTCTGCGAGATTTTAAAATATCTTAATATGCCGAATGTCCGTTTCGCCGTCAATATCGAGCAAAACAGATACACAAAATCAGGCTGTGACGAGCTCGAGTTTTTGATTTCTGCCAACGCCGGGGAAGAACTAAAGCCTCTCCATAAAATTGCCTCAGGCGGCGAGCTGTCACGCGTGATGTTAAGCATTAAAAGCGCAATGCTCGGCAAAGACAGCGTTGGCACCATGATTTTTGACGAAATCGACACCGGAATTAGCGGCTTTGCTGCCGACAAGGTAGGCACTCAGCTTAAAAAGGTGTCGGCCGGCAGGCAGGTTATTTGTGTAACACATTTAGCTCAAATCGCCGCAAGAGCTGACAACCATCTGCTAATTTCCAAAACCACCCAAAACGGCAGAACATATACCGCTGTAACCCCGCTTGACTACGAAGGCAGGATAAGTGAAATTGCCAGAATTATGTCCGGCACAAGGATAACAGAAAATTTATATAATTCCGCAAAGGAATTGTTAGATAGGAGTTAATATAATGACAATTTATGATGAATTAGTAGCCCGCGGACTTATCGCTCAGGTTACCGATGAGGACGAAATCAGAGAACTTGTGAACAACGGAAAAGCTACCTTTTATATCGGCTTTGACCCCACGGCTGACAGCCTGCATGTCGGTCATTTTATGGCCCTTTGCCTTATGAAGCGTTTGCAAATGGCAGGCAACAGACCTATAGCCCTTATCGGGGGCGGCACTGCATACATCGGAGACCCCTCCGGCAGAACGGATATGCGCTCAATGATGACGCCCGAGCAGATTCAGCACAACTGTAACTGTTTTAAAAAGCAAATGAGCCGCTTTATCGAATTTGGAGAAGGCAAGGCACAGATGGTCAACAACGCTGACTGGCTTTTGGACCTTAATTACATTGACCTGCTTAGAGATGTAGGCGCGTGTTTCTCTGTTAACAATATGCTCAGGGCGGAATGCTATAAGCAGAGAATGGAAAAGGGTCTATCGTTCCTTGAATTTAATTATATGATTATGCAGAGTTATGACTTCTATCATCTCTATAAAGAATATGGTTGCAATATGCAGTTCGGCGGTGACGACCAATGGAGCAATATGCTCGGCGGCACCGAGCTTATCCGCAAAAAGTTGGGTAAAGACGCTTTTGCTATGACCATCACACTTTTACTCAACTCCGAGGGTAAGAAGATGGGCAAAACTGCCAGCGGCGCCGTTTGGCTTGATCCTGAGAAAACCACACCTTATGAATTCTATCAGTATTGGCGTAATGTCGGAGATAAGGATGTTTTAAAATGCATCCGTATGCTTACATTCCTGCCCCTTGAGGAAATCGACAAGATGGACTCTTGGGAGGGTAGCCAGCTTAACACCGCTAAGGAAATTTTGGCCTTTGAGCTGACAAAGCTAGTCCACGGTGAGGAAGAGGCCGAAAAAGCTCAGGCTACATCCCGCGCTGTATTTTCAGGCTCCGGTTCTCACGAAAATATGCCCACCACCACACTCACTGCCGAGAATTTCGCCGATGGTAAAATCGGTATCCTTGATATGATGCTATTAGCCGGCCTTATTTCTTCAAAAGGTGAGGGTAGGCGCCTTGTTACACAAGGAGGAGTCAGCATCAACGATGAAAAGATAACAAATCCCGCGCATACCCTTTCGGCCGACGAGTTCTCAGAGGATGTAATCCTGAAAAAAGGAAAAAAAGTTTACAATAAATTTGTTGTATCCTAAAATTTTGAAATTTTTCAATTTTTTGCGGTAATATATTTACAGGTGATGATTTTGTTATTTCTGATTTTAGGGGCAATTATTTTAGTATCTGTTTTGATTCTTTTCTATTTCTTCTGCCTTGCTTTTGTAAGACGCAAAGAGCCTGATTTTGAAGATATGAACTGTCCGCAAAACAAGCCTATTAAGCCTTTTTGCAAAACAGTATCAGAAGGGATATCCTATATAAATTCCCGCGAATTTGAATGGGTCTACACCTTAAGCTTTGACGGGCTGCGCTTGGCTGCGAGATACTTTGATAACGGCTCAAGAAAAACTATGATATTATTTCACGGCTACCGCTCGGCAGCTTCGAGAGATTTTTCCTGCGCTGTGAAAATGTATACCGATTTCGGGTTTAACATTTTGCTGGTTGACCAGCGTAGCCACGGCAGAAGCGAAGGCCGTCTTATCACTTTTGGTGTTAAGGAAAGTCGAGACGTTCTCAGCTGGGTAGAATATGTGAAAGAAAAATTCGGTACCGAGATCATAACTCTCGGTGGTATGTCTATGGGAGCCACAACCGTGCTTTTATCAGCAGGGCTTTCACTCCCGCAAAATGTGAAATGCATCATCGCTGACAGTTCATTTACATCACCTGCCGACATAATTAAAAAAGTAGGGCGAAGCTCCTTTAAAATCAACGCCGCTCCTTTTTTACCTCTTTTTGACCTTTGCTGCAAGATTTTCGGCAAATTTTCCATCCTCAAGGCAAATACGGTCGATGCTGTTAAAGACTCGAATCTTCCAATTCTTTTTGTCCACGGAAAAGCCGATAATTTTGTGCCGTGCGATATGTCACAATCAGCATATGACTCCGCCTGCGATAAATGCAAAATTTTACTTGTTGACGATGCCGGACACGGAATGGGCTTTCTAGTAGACGAAGAGTCGGTAAAGAGCGAGCTTAAAACCTTTTTGAGCCTCTATGCGAAATAATTAATATAAGATTTTAAGATTATAGATTATTGACATTTTATATCTTTAATAATAAAATGTATTTGAAGGGAAGTGACATCGGTGTATACTTTTAAAAGGCTATTTTGCTTTTTGTTTGCAATTACTTTGATTTTCAGCTTTTCTGCATGCAGTCCGGTGGACGAAAATTACGGTATTTCATCTGAAGCTTCTTTGGATGACAGCGCAGAAAACGGCTATGAATATGTTGAAGTAGGGGAGGACCCGATTATGTCCTCCGACAGAGTTATGTCAAAATTCTTCGACATCAGCCTTTTTGATGAGGAAAACTATTCGGATATTTATCTTGGCAAAAAATTTAAGATTGAAGCTTCCTTTGCAGGTTATGAAATCCCGGTACCCACAAAGATAGATACCCTTAAAAAAATGGGTTGGCAGCTTGCAGATGGCAATATCTATGACGAAAATTCCCTTATCTTTTCATATGAAACTATAGAGACTGTCTTCCAAGATACAAACGGTCTGCAAATTAAAGCTTGGTTCTACAATTCATCTCGTTCTTCCGTACAGCTTAAGGAATGTTATATTGTTAAACTCCTGATTGAAAACGATTTTTATTCAAATCCGGAACAATACAATTCCTTTAATATAAACGGCATTACTAACTCAATGGCCGTCACCGATGTTATCGACACTCTTGGCACACCATCTCATTTTTATGCAGTGTCCGACACATGCTACTATCTTGATTATTTCATAACCAAAAAGGATAGGCGCAACGGAATAACCGTTTACATTAATCCTGTTGATGATAATGTTATTTCAGTTGAATTTTCTTACTACAAATAAAATCGGGCTGTCCGAATCAGGGCAGCCTTTTATCTTAAAAAAGGATATGATATTTTATGAAAAAATCTTATTTTTCACCTGCTGATGTATTACTCCCAAAGAATGATTTTGAAAATTGGTCGGTTATAGCTTGTGACCAATACACCTCTGAGCCGGCATACTGGGACCAAACAAAAATAGCTGCAGGAAATAAACCTTCTGCTCTTAATATAATTTTGCCCGAAATTTTGCTCTCTGACGACAACAGCGCGCAAATATTAAAAATCAACCAAACTATGCAAGATTATCTCGACACGGGTGTTTTTGAAGCATATGAAAATGCTTTGATTTTCACCGAAAGAACCTTAAAAAATGGCAAGGTAAGAAAAGGTCTTGTTGGGCTTATTGACCTTGAGGATTACAGTTATTTAAAGGGAGCAGACACTCTTATTAGAGCCACCGAGGAAACCGTGCTCGAAAGGATACCCCCGAGAGTCAACATTCGCCGTGATGCTCCCATAGAGCTGCCGCATGTTATGCTGCTAATAGACGATGCCGAAAATAATGTGATAAAACCAATTTCCGAAAAGGCTGATAGCTACAAGAAGCTTTATGATTTTGACCTGATGCAGGGCGCAGGGCATATCAAAGGATATGCTGTCGCAAGCGAGGATGTTGCCGCTTTGCAAGCAGAACTCGAAAAACTGCTTTCAAAAAGCGAAGACGGTCTGCTGTTTGTTGTGGGTGACGGCAACCATTCGCTTGCCTCCGCCAAGGAGTGCTATAACCAAGGCAAAGCTTCCAGATATGCTTTGGTGGAGCTTGTCAATATTCACGATGAGTCACTCGAATTTGAGCCTATTTACAGAGTCTTGTTCGGTGTGGAGCCGATGACTGTGATAAACGATTTTATAGCTGCCCTCGGTGGAGAGTATGAGGGGACTGACGCTCAGAAATTTAACTGCGTGTTTGGGGAAACCTCTAAAACGATTTCTCTAAAACCAACTGGCAAACTCTCTGTTGCAACTCTGCAAAAATTCCTTGATGATTATATACAAAAAAATCCCCAAATAAAGATTGACTATATCCACGGCAAAAATTCGGTCTATGAGCTTTGCAAAAAGAAAAAAACCCTCGGATTTATTTTTGAGGGTATGGATAAATCTGAGCTATTCGAGGCGGTTTGCGAAGATGGCTCTTTACCGAGAAAGACATTTTCAATGGGCTGCGCCGATGACAAACGCTTTTATTTAGAGGCTCGCAAAATCAAATAGATTTGAAAACTCCGTTTCGCAACGGGGTTTTATTTTTTTCTATTATTATAAGAAGTACTTTCCAATATTTTTTTGTCGAAATTTGATTGACATAATCTTTTATAAAAGCTATAATAAAATTTGTGTATTGTAGGATTTTTTATGGAAGGAAAATAGGATGAAAAACATTAAAAGATTCTTTTCGATATTCATCTCGCTCGTTGTTCTGAGCGTTTCGGTTTTAAATAATTACAGTATTGGCGCTGTTGCCGAAACCATCACCACAGCATACATAGAGGGCAGTAATATTAACGTTAGGCAATCGCCATCAACCACAGCACCTATTATCGAAAAGCTGTCATACACAAGCGCCTCTGTTTTATCTAAACAAACAGTTGGGAAGGATACATGGTATCAAATTACATATACCAAGTCATCAGGCCAGCAAATAACAGGATATATTTTTTATGATCCTGAATATATACGGGTAGTTGAATATAACACTGATGCTGATTTTGAGACAAAAATCAGCGCCTTTCCTGAAAGCTACCGCGACGCTTTGAGGACGCTTCACTCCGCCCATCCTAACTGGGAATTTATACCTCAGCCAATCTCAACACCTTTTTCTCAGGCGGTTTATCAGCAAACCCTTAATATGCGCAAGCAGGTCAACTTTAGTTATGATGCTGTTTCCTGGCGTTCGATGGGCCCAGGCGTCTATGATTGGAACTCCGGTAAATGGATCCAATCAAACGGTGGTTGGACCGGTGCATCTAAAGAAATAGTTGCTTATTATATGGACCCGAGGAATTTTCTCAACACCACAGAAATATATATGTTCTTG
>JAZORP010000063.1:0-26202 GCA_045656665.1 Acutalibacteraceae bacterium
CAAGAACGGGTTTAACATAAATTTTAGTGGGAGTGAGCAGTGTTTCTCCCAAAGATTTACCGCCAAGCTCTGCTACAGGGGAAGCAAGGTCGCAGTTTTCAACATCGAAAACCTTGCGAACAAGAGAAAAACCGTTTGAATGAACACCTGAGGAGGGAAGAGCGATAACGACATCATCTTCTTGCATGGTGGTGTTATCTAGAATGTTTTTTCTGTCAACGATACCTACAGCAAAGCCTGCAAGGTCATAATCGTCAACAGGCATCATTCCGGGGTGCTCAGCAGTTTCGCCGCCGATAAGTGCCGCGCCAGACTGCACACAGCCTTCGGCAACACCACTTACGATTTCGGCAATTTTTTCGGGAATATTTTTGCCGCAGGCAATATAGTCAAGGAAGAAGAGGGGCTTTGCGCCAACGCAGATAATATCATTAACACACATTGCTACCGCATCAATACCGATAGTATCGTGTTTATCCATAAGAATGGCAAGCTTGACCTTGGTGCCGCAACCGTCTGTTCCGCTAACTAAGACAGGCTCATCCATACCTGCCACAGGAAGACCG
Organism: Acutalibacteraceae bacterium; assembly: GCA_045656665.1. Lineage (GTDB taxonomy): Bacteria > Bacillota > Clostridia > Oscillospirales > Acutalibacteraceae > UBA737. The sequence continues at coordinate 567 of JAZORP010000063.1, forward strand.
AAGCAACCGCCAAAACCGCCTACATCATCAAGGCAACCATCGTTTTTAGTTCTGGCAATATGTTTTTTCATAAGTTCAACAGCTTTGTAGCCGGCAGTGATATCAACACCGGCCGCTGCATAAGATTTTGATTGAGAGTTATCCATAATCATATTCCTTTGTTTAAATTTTATTCTTTGCCGTCCCAGCAATAGGTGCATAACCGACTTCTGTCTAAACCGATAGCTTCAATAATGCCCTCGAGCGACTGAAACTCGAGTGAAGCAAAATTAAACTTATCGCAGATAGCTTTTCGAAGATTTTTCCCTCTTTCGGTTTTAGAATCACTATATTCCTCAATATGGTTCATACCCTCTTCGCCCTCAAGCTCCATAATAACCCTTCGGGCGATTAAATCCATATCGCCGGTCGCTCTGGAGAAATTCAGATATTTACAGCCGTACATAATCGGAGGGCAGGCAGAACGCATATGTACTGATTTTGTGCCATTGTTATAAAGAAAATCAACAGTTTCTTTAAGCTGAGTTCCTCTTACGATAGAATCATCAACAAAAAGCAAATTTTTATCGGTTATAAGATCGTGAACGGGTATCTGCTTCATTTTAGCAACCTTGCTTCGTTCACTTTGCTTTGCAGGAGTAAAGCTTCTGGACCAAGTGGGAGTGTATTTAATAAATGCCCGCGCAAAGTGTTTTCCACTTTCATTGGCATAGCCTATAGCGTGAGGTGTGCCCGAATCTGGAACACCGCCGACATAGTCAATATCCTTAGCAATTCCTGCCGATATATCATTTCGAGCCATTATTTTACCGTTGTGGTAGCGCATTATTTCAACATTGACACCCTCGTAGCATGAGGTAGGGTAGCCATAATAACTCCAAAGAAAGGCGCAGATTTTCATATCCTTGCCAGGCTTTGATAATTGGGTCATACCGTCGGCTGTGAGCTCAACAATTTCACCTGGACCCAACTCTTTTTCGTCCTCATATCCTAACTTGAGGTATGCAAAGGATTCAAAAGACACACAATAGCCATCCTCGTTCTTTCCGATAAGCACCGGAATGCGGCCTAATCGGTCACGCGCAGCTATTATAGAGCCGTCATCCTTAAGGATGAGGATAGAAGCTGAGCCGGCTATAGCATTTTGGGCGAATTTTATGCCATCTACAAAGTTATCTTTCTGGTTTATAAGAGCTGCAACCATTTCAGTAGAGTTTACTTTGCCACCGGTCATAGCATCAAAGTGACCGCCGTTGCTTGTTGAAAGGTACTGCTCGATAAGCTCATCAGAATTATTAATAATCCCGATAAAGCATATAGCGTAGGTGCCTATTTTTGAACGGATAAGCAGAGGCTGCGGGTCAAAGTCGCAAATGCACCCAATCGAAGAATTGCCCTTCATTTCATCAAAAATATCTGCAAACTTGGTTCTGAAAGGTGAATTCTGAATATTGTGAATTTCACGCTGCAGACCGATTTCACGGTCGTAAGCCGCCATACCGGCGCGACGAGTGCCTAAATGAGAGTGATAGTCAGTTCCGAAAAAGACATCAGAAATAGCGTCCTTCTTGCTGACAACGCCGAAAAAACCGCCCATGTTTTACTCCTTTAAGATTGGGATAAATTTGTTTATGCAAAGAAAAGCTCGGAAAGGGTCATTGGATCAATATATTCGCCGTTTTTATAAACACGCATATTTCCGGATGCGATCTCGTCAATAAGCATAACATCACCGTTAGCATCATAACCAAACTCGAATTTGATATCATAAAGGTCAAGACCTTTTTCCTTGAGATCATCAGCAACGATTTTTGTGATCTGCTGGGTCATTAATTTAACATCATCATACTGCTTTGCAGTCATAACACCAAGATCAACAAGACAATCCTTGGTTACAAGCGGATCGCCTTTTTCGTCATTCTTGAAGGTGGTCTCAACATAAGCGGGGAGATCGGCGCCCTCTTCAATGTAATCACTGTAGCGGCGCAAAAAGCTGCCTACAGCCTTGTAGCGGCAGATAACCTCAAGACCTTTGCCAAAAACCTTTGCAGGAAGAACCTCCATAGTTGTGTCTTGGAGAGAAGCGTTAACATAATGGGTTTTAATACCGGCAGCGTTTACCTTTTCAAAGAAATATATAGACATACGCAGGTTAACATCGCCAACACCGTCAATTGTGAGGCCAACAGAATTTTCGCCCGGATCAAAAACACCGTCTTTGCCGGTGCAATCATCTTTAAACTTTAAAAGGTAATTGCCGTTATCGAGGGCAAAAACATCCTTAGTCTTTCCTTTGTAAACAAGTTTCATTTCCATTTTAATTGACTCCTTTTATAGAAAATTTTAATAAGCAAATTAAAGTGTTGCTGCTATGGCAGCATTTTTTTCGAGAACCTTTTGTGCGTCTGCGGCACGCTTTTGATCTAACTTGTCTGCCAAAGCATCGTCGGTAACTGAAAGAATCTCTATACACAATAAAGCGGCATTGACAGCTCCGTCAATCGCAACCGTTGCAACAGGTATTCCTGAAGGCATCTGCACGGTCGAAAGCAAAGCATCAATACCGTCTAATTTTCCTGAATTTATAGGTATTCCGATAACGGGTAGGGTAGTGTTAGCTGCAATAGCCCCTGCCAAATGAGCCGCCATGCCCGCAGCTGCAATTATAGCGCCGAAGCCGTTTCTTCTGGCAGATGAACTAAACTCCTTAGCCTCAGCAGGAGTTCTGTGCGCGGAGAATATGTGCACCTCATAAGGCACACCAAAGCTTTTTAGAGTATCAACCGCTTTAGAAACAACCGGCAGATCACTGTCGCTTCCCATAATGATTCCAATTTTTTTCATAACTTCCTCCTAAATCAAAAAGAGCGCACTTAACCTGAAGGATAAAGTGTGCCCAGACGGTCGGCTCAAAAGGCTCTTTGATTCATGTGGTTGTTTCCACTAATCCGTCAGTCACAAAGAACCATATATATTGTATAGCGTTATTTTAACATACACCTGATATTTTGTCAACTTATCCTTTTAATTTTAGATAAAAATTGTAAATATACATTATGCGGTAAATTTTTTTGTTTATTTTGATAAAAGGGTTTACTTTTAGGTCTTTCATATATAAAATAAAAGGGTACAAAGGGAGTGAAAAAATGGAAAATCTATATAACATTTGGAATTTGTTTTGGAAAAGCTATCCTGATATTAAGTCTTCAGTTTCTCCTTTTGCAAAACGCAGTGGTTTAAGCGAGGATGCGGCGTTGTTTTTAATGCTTATCTATGAATTCGGCGATACTGATATTCCAATCGATAAATCGGTTACAGATGAACTTTGTGAAAAAGGATTGGCCAAAATAGATGGCGGGGAATATACCGTTACAGGAAAAGGGGCTATACTTGCCAAGTCCTTTTGCGGTGTTTTATCAAAAAAACTTTGATTTTTAAGAAAAATCTCACCAAATATTAACAAAATTTAAAATTTGATTTTAGACTGTTGACTTTTCCTGACTTTTAGTTTAATATAATTTCAGTTTCTAAAATTTGCCGTAAAGTTACGGCAAATTTGCTATAATTTATATGGAGGAATGAAAAATGAACATCAAACCTTTAGCTGATAATGTTGTAATCAAAGCAACCGAAGCAGAGGAAACCACCAAAAGCGGTATTGTCCTAACATCTGCCGCTAAAGAAAAGCCTCAAGTGGCTGTTGTTGTAGCTGTTGGCCCCGGTGGCTTGGTTGACGGCAAGGAAGTTAAAATGACCGTTAAAAACGGCGATAAGGTTATTGCCGCTAAATATTCGGGTACAGAAATCAAGATCGACGGTGAAGAATACACCATCCTTCGCCAGTCTGATATTTTAGCAATAGTAGAATAAGGAGTAGTTGCGCTATGGCAAAAAATATTATTTTCGGCGAGGAAGCTCGCAAATCATTACAAACCGGTGTTGACAAACTTGCTAACGCCGTTAAGGTAACATTAGGCCCCAAGGGCAGAAATGTCGTTCTTGACAAGAAATACGGTTCACCGCTTATCACTAATGACGGTGTGACCATCGCTAAGGAAATCGAACTTGAGGATCCTTTTGAGAATATGGGTGCTCAGCTCGTTAAAGAAGTATCTGTTAAAACAAACGATGCTGCTGGTGACGGCACTACCACCGCCACCGTTTTAGCGCAGGCTCTTATCAACGAGGGTATGAAAAATGTTGCTGCAGGCGCTAACCCGATGGTTGTTAAAAAGGGTATCAAAACTGCTGTTGACACCGCAATTAAAACTGTTATTAACAATTCCAAAAAGGTCAGCGGCACTGAGGATATAGCTCGCGTTGCTACAGTTTCTTCGGGAGATGAGGTTATCGGTAATCTTATCGCAGAAGCTATGAGCAAGGTAACGGCTGACGGTGTTATCACTGTTGAGGAATCCAAAACTGCCGAGACCTACTCCGAGGTCGTTGAGGGCATGCAGTTTGACCGCGGATATATCACCCCTTATATGGCTACAGATTCCGATAAAATGGAAGCTGTTCTTGATGACGCCCTCATTCTTATCACCGATAAGAAGATATCAAATATTCAGGAAATTCTGCCCCTTTTAGAGCAGATCGTTCAGGCAGGCAAAAAGCTTTTGATAATCGCCGAAGATATCGAGGGTGAAGCCCTTTCAACTCTTATTGTAAACAAGCTTCGCGGTACCTTTACCTGTGTTGCCGTTAAAGCTCCCGGCTTTGGTGACAGACGCAAGGAAATGCTTCGCGATATTGCCATCCTCACCGGCGGCGAGGTTATATCCGAGGAGTTAGGCTTAGAGCTTAAGGATACTTCGATAGCTCAGCTTGGCCGCGCTCGTCAGGTTAAGGTTTCTAAAGAAAACACCATCATTGTTGACGGTGCCGGTCAGTCCGACACTATTAAGGACAGAATCGGTCAAATCAGAAATGAGCTTGCTGTCACAACCTCCGAATTTGATAAAGAAAAGCTTCAAGAAAGACTTGCTAAGCTTGCCGGCGGTGTTGCTGTTATTAAGGTGGGTGCTGCTACCGAGATAGAAATGAAGGAAAAGAAACTCCGCATTGAGGATGCTCTTTCCGCCACAAAGGCAGCTGTTGAAGAGGGTATCGTGGCAGGCGGCGGTGTTGCACTTATAAACGCTATCCCTGCAGTTAAAGCCTTACTCGACAGCGCTGATGGCGATGAAAAGACCGGTGTTAACATCGTTCTTAAATCCTTAGAGGCTCCTATTAAGCAGATAGCTCTCAATTCAGGCCTTGAAGGCTCTGTTATTATCGACAAGATAATTTCAAGCGGTAAAGTTAATTACGGTTTCGACGCTTATAGCGAGGTTTACACCGATATGTTAGAGGCCGGAATTGTTGACCCGACAAAGGTTACACGCTCTGCCCTTGAAAATGCAGCCTCAGTTGCATCTATGGTTCTCACAACAGAAAGTCTTATCGCCGACAAGCCTGAGGACGCAGCCGCCGCCAATGCCGCAGCAGCTGCCGCTGCCGCTCAAGGCGGAATGTATTAATCAGATTTTTAAAAACACCACAGTCTAAGAAGACTGTGGCGTTTTTGCATTTAATATTCTGCTGTGATTGGTGTAAGAATAGGTTTTCCGTCTTTGTCTAACAGGGGAGTAAGACCGCCGGAATAACCTGACTGGTGGTAAAAATAATTAACACCCGTCTCCTTATCGACCCAAATTTCATTAGCGCCTAAATTTTGCGAATAAACCTTTATAAAACGCGCATTTTTCTTAGCCATATTTTCACCTATAAATTAAAGGTTTTTTTATTAAATGATTAATTCTGCTTTTTTCAGAAAACAATATTGAAATTACAATAATTTCAATTACAGCCATAGTTGCATTAAATGGAACGCGTGTTACAAACACCGCCCAGAAAGCATCAATACCGTCACGATATAAAACAGAAATCCAGATAGTATTCAAAATAAGCGAACAAACAATTTTACTTGAAAGGACAGCGCCGCCGATTTTAAGCAAATTGACATTTTTTCTAAGAAACAATCCGAGAATTAAACCAACCAATAAATTGGTTATTGTAAACCCGACAAAATAAGGACCAAAAGGTTTGATAATAGCGCCGATAAGATCGCCAAAGCCTGCAACCGCCATAGCGTAGGGCGCGCCTAAATAACAAGCCGCAAAAGCAACCGTAACAAACCCGAAACTGACGGTGTTGTTCCATACTGAATAAGCCAAGAAGCGCTCAAGGATTATATTTAACGCGATTAAAATTGAAGTGAGTATAATCTTAAACAAATAATTTTTGTTAAATCTTTTTTCTGACATAAAATAAACCTCCTATATACCCGTTATTCCGAATAATAGGAGGTAAAACTCAATATTACACGGCAGCGGGATGCGACAGCCAAACCGTGGATAAAATATCCTTCGTCCCGTCGGCAACTCCCCGTCCGACAAGCACTTAACGCAAAGCTGTCTACTCTGCAAATTATGTACTAATTATAACGCTCTTTTTTAAAATGTCAATCATTTTTTGCCCGAATGCAGAAAAATGGGGGATACAGCTGATAAAACAAAAGCACAAACCAAGTTAAGCCCTACAGTTGCAAAAATTAGAATCGGCATACTGAGAGCTGCACCTAAAATCAGCATTATAAGCCCCGGCACTACTGTAAACATACGGATAAATATTGCAAACATTGTTTTTATTGATGGCACTATCGAGGTGGGCATTATAAGCTCGATAAATAACCCAACCGATGAGCAGAAAACATCCAGCGATACCCAAAGTATGTACCAAAGGAGCATATCGGGTATAAGACTAGGAAAAGCGATTGCCGTTATTACCGCCGCGGGCAGCAGGTCAAGGGCGGTTTCGTAAACACAACCAAGAAGGCAGTAAAAGACCTTTTTATATGGGCCTTCGGGCACTAAATACAAATAATCGTGCGACATTTCGCTCGCAAGCGGATTTCCTAAATTGCGGAAGAATATGAAAACTGCAAGAATAAAACCAAGAGGCAAAACATTCTCGATCCTTAAAAGAAAAATCAGAGCTAAGGTAATACCGAGAGCCACCGCCGAATAGGTACCACAGGTGGGGGACAGTACCCCAAAAAGCGCAAAACGCTTGCGGTTATAAACAGTTTTGGTATAGAAAACGCTCGCCCCTACGCCTTTTATCTCGCCATTGCGGGAAATGCGCTTGCTGCGCTCCTTTTTACGCTTGACAGTTTCTCCCGTCTGAGCCGCGTGCTGAGTCTCGGCGGTTTCGTTAGCAAAGCTTAAAGCGTCCTCATAAAAATCCGCTTTTATCTTCCAGATAAGCACCGTAAATAGAATGCACGATGCGATAATAAGCAGCAGATAGATTATAAAACCCACTGTATTGCCGTTTACAGTGTTCATCACAAGGCCTGCCATCCAGCCGAAAACGGGGAGATACTCTAAATATCCGTTACCGAAAAGCTCAAGAAAACCTCTAAAATAATCAAGTTTTTCCGCTTTGCAGTAGCCCAAAAATGCAAACACACAAAGAGCAATAACCGATATAACAAAGGGGCGGATATAGCGCCTGAGTTTTTCGTTTGTAGCGGTGACGGTGTATGTCACCACAGAGGCAAGGCGGCTGTAATAAATAAGAAACGCGTATGCCAAAAAGATAGTAAGGCAGGTTGCTAGACTCAGTCCCACATTCATCATAAGATTAGGCAGCTGAAAAAGCAGATAAACAGAGGAAAGTATCGCAACACCCATCTGGAGAATGGTTTTAAACATCAGCACCGACTGCGGCGCCATAGGCGAGGCAAAGAGGAAATTTACATCCGCCAAGGTGAAAATCTTTGTGCCGCTTTTGTCCCCGCCGTAAATACTGAACAGTATAATAAGCAGGGTAATTATCATCACGGCGCCTCTGCAAAAAGCATGCATCTCCTTTATATCCTGCTCAGTAAACTCGCTATCCTCGGAGAGTTCCTCCTCAATCGTTTCTTCGATTGCGGTATTATCCTCCACAACAGAGCCCACTGTATACCCAACAATGCCGCCTATAAGACCGAAAGCCAAAACCACTGCAAGAAATACTGCAACCCAGGTTTTAAAGAGCTTTTTTATTGAATTTTTGAGGGTATGTAAAATATAGTAGGGGAGAATTCTCATTTATTCTCCTCCTTTTGGCCCTCGGTTATCTTGAAGAAAATATCTTCTAAAGTTTCATTTTGAGCTGCGATTTCCTCTTTCGAAACATTGGCCATTACTTTGCCACTCTTCATAATGATGGTTTGGTCCCAAAGCATATCTATGCTGTCTATCATATGAGTGCTTATAAGCAGGGAACAGCCGTCGTTTCTAAGAGAAGTGAGGAAAGATTTAAGCTCTTTTATCGCGTGCGGATCAAGACCAATCATCGGCTCGTCAAACAAAAGTATCTTTGGTTTTGGTAAAAGCGCACAGCAGATGCTCAGCTTTTGCTGCATACCTTTTGAAAGCTCGTCGCCGAATTTTTTGACCTTGTCGCTCAGTTCAAAGCGTTCTAGCAACTCGTTTTTATAGTCTTTATAGTCTTTAAGTTTATAAGCTCTTGCCACGAATTCAAGATGCTCTCCTACGGTAAGATTGGGGTAGAGTGCAGGAAGCTCCGGCACATAGCCCAAAAGCCTTTTAGCCTCGAGACTTTTATTATAATATCCATCTACAGATATAACACCGTCATACTTCAAAAAGCCTATGATAGACTTTATAACCGTGCTTTTTCCCGCGCCGTTGGGGCCTAAAAGGACGGTTATGCTGCCATCGGGTATCTCGAAGGAAACATCACTGTTAGCAAGGATTTTACCGTATTTTTTAGTTAAATGTTCTACCTTTAGCATAATTTTCTCCTTTATAAGCCTAAAATATCCTTTACAACCTCGCCCGCAATTATAAGTCCTGCCGCGCCCGGCACAAAAGCCGTACTGCCTGGAATATGGCGTGATGATTCGGTGTTTTGGATTTTGGGTTTTAAAGGTTGTTCTTTTGAATAAACCACCTTTAATCTTTTGACACCGCGCTTTTTAAGCTCATATCTCATAACACGCGCTAATGGACAGACAGAAGTCTTATAAATATCACCAACTTCAAGCATCGCGGCATTCAGCTTGTTTCCTGTGCCCATACAGCTTATTATCGGCGCATTAGCCTCGTTAGCCTTTAAAACAAGTTCGATTTTAGAAGATACCGTATCGATGGCGTCTATAACATAATCATATTTTGTAAAATCAAAAACATCGGCCGACGAAGCATCGAAAAACACATTGTGTGCCGTCACCTTAATCTCAGGGTCGATATCGGCTATTCGTGATTTTGCAGCTTCAACCTTTGACAGACCAACGGTTTTTTGAGTGGCGATTATTTGACGGTTGAGATTAGTGATATCGACAGCATCACTGTCTATAATGTCGATTGAGCCTATCCCTGAGCGCGCAAGCGCCTCTACAACATATCCGCCAACGCCGCCAATACCGAAAACGGCCACCCTTGAACGGTTTAGTTTTCTTATAGCCTCTTCGCCTAATAGATTTTGGGTTCTTGAAAGTTGAGGTTTCATATCATTTTCCTTTGCATTTATTACCTTAATTCTAAACTCACAGTGAAAATTTGTCAAGTGAAGGTACAAGAGCCAAAAATATTGAATTATAACTATATTTGTGGTATATTTAAGATAATAATTTTTGAGGGTGGTGATTTTTTGAACCGTTACTATGACGATGAAAAGCTAAAAGAGCTAAAACTCAAGGCAAACCGCCTGCCGTTGCAGCCGGGTGTTTATATTATGAAGGATAAAGACGGCGTTATCATATACATCGGTAAAGCTAAGGCGCTTAAAAACCGCGTCACACAATATTTCGGTTCAGGAAATCAGCACACCGAAAAGGTAAAGCGGATGGTTTTGAATGTCGATGATTTTGATTACATCGTCTGCGACAGCGAGTTTGAAGCTTTGATCCTTGAAAACTCTCTTATAAAGCAAAATCAGCCTAAGTACAATATTTTACTTAAGGATGATAAAGGGTATTCCTATATTAAAATCACAGACGATAAATGGCCCCGCATTGAGACCGCAAAAACCATTGACGGCAAAGGCGAATACATCGGCCCTTATAATTCGGGCTTTATAGTTAAAGAAACAGTTGATGAAGCTCGCAAAATTTTTAAACTTCCTGACTGCAGCCGTAATTTTGATACAATTAGCCGACCTTGCCTTAATTTCCACATTGGGCTTTGTGATGCGCCTTGCAAAGGTAAGATAAAGAGGGAAGAGTACTTAGAAAATCTTTCTGCCGCAAAGGCCTTTATAAAAAACGGAAATTCGGGCGATAATTCCATAGCAACCCTTACCGAAAAAATGCAAAAGGCTGCAGATAATCTGCAATTCGAAACTGCTGCCCGCCTTAGAGACCGTATAAATGCAATTAAAAAGATTAATGAAAAGCAAAAGGTTGTCAGCATTTCCCATAAATCTCAGGATGTTATAGCAACCGCAATTATCGGGGAAGCGGCCTGTGTGGTGGTCTTTGTTTTCCGCAATTACCGCCTTTGCGACAAGCAACACTATTTTATTGACGGTTTTTCAAAAAAAACGGCTGTTTACAATGAGTTTTTACAGCAATATTACATTAATAAAACCGATATTCCATCGCGAATAATTATAGATGCTGAGTCCGATTTCGAAGCACAGGAAAAATGGCTGTCTGAAAAAGCTGGGTATAAAGTAAGCTTTGTTCATCCAAAGCAGGGCGAGCCTTTAAAAACGCTTAACATGTGCCTTAACAATGCGGCCGAAAATCTTTCCGAAAAGACTGAACGGATGGGCAGGGAAATGTCAGCTCTTAATGAATTGGCGAGTGTTTTAGGGCTTAGTTACACACCGCGGTACATTGAGGCATACGATATTTCAAACACAGCCGGTAACAACAACGTAGCCGGAATGATAGTTTATAAGGACGGAAGACCTTATAAAGCGGGTTATAAGCGTTTCAAAATCAAGGGCTTTTCAGGTCAAGATGATTACCGCTCTATGGCTGAGGTTTTGGACAGACGCTTTTGTGAATACGAAGAGGGTAAGGACGAAGGTTTCTCAACCTTGCCCGACCTTATTCTTCTTGATGGTGCAAAGGGGCAGATTAACGCTGTTCTGCCGATTTTGAAGAAACACAACATAGATATTCCTGTGTTTGGAATGGTAAAGGACTCGAAGCACCGCACCAGAGCCATCGCCACTACAGGCGGTGATATCTCAATAAAATCAAACCGCCGCTGTTTTACACTTGTTACAAACATTCAGGATGAGGTACACCGCTTTGCTATTGGGTATCACAAAAAATTGCAATCAGGCAGCTTGTTAAAAAGTGAATTGAACGATATTCCCGGTGTCGGCAAAGCAAGGGCAGAGGCCTTATTAAAGCATTTCGGCAGTATGAAAAAGATTAAAGCAGCTACTGTAGAAGAATTTTTATCAGTCAAGGGAATCAACCGCCCCACAGCCGAGAAAATCTATGCGTTTTTGCATAGCGAAGAACTATAATGTGTTGTTAACTTATTATTGACAGAATTTTTAATATATGTTATTATGACCTCGAAATTTATTACTTGGTTTTTAATAACGAAACGGAGGTTTTAAAATGCAGATCAAAAAAATATTACCAAAAATTTTAATTGTAGCTTTTGCATTTGGATTTGCGATAGCTTGCGCCCTCACCGGCCCGATAACCGAGCCCATCGGCACATTGTGGTCGCTTTTCCCGCCGGTTGTTGCGATTTGCCTTGCCCTTATCACCAAAGAGGTTTACTCCTCGCTGTTTATCGGTATCGTTATGGGCGGCCTTTTGGCCACCGGTTTCAACCCGATTCACACTGTTGATACTGTTGTAAACGACGGATTCATATCCGCAGTTTCAGGCAGTGCCGGCATATTTGCCTTTCTTGTTATTCTCGGTGTTATAGTTGCTCTGCTTAACAAAGCGGGTGGTTCTCAGGCTTTTGGAAGATGGGCTTCAAAGCATGTTAAAACCAAAATCGGTGCAACACTCGCCACATTCTGCTTTGGTGTTCTCATCTTTATTGATGACTATTTCAACTGCCTTACTGTAGGCGCTGTAATGCGCCCCGTTACCGACAAGGCTAAAATCTCCCGTTCAAAGCTCGCATACATTATTGATGCTACCGCTGCACCTGTATGTATGATTGCTCCTATTTCTTCTTGGGCGGCAGCTGTTGCCTCCTATGCTCCCGAAGGGCAGGGTATAGCGCTCTTCTGCAAAGCTATACCTTACAATTTCTATTCGCTTTTAACTTTTGTATTTATTATTGTGATAGCAGTGATGAATTTCGATTTCGGCTCAATGAAGCTACACGAAATGAATGCCCAAAATGGTGACCTTTTCACTTCGGGTGAGAGAGTTGCTGATACCGAAGAAGAACCCTCCACAAGCAAGGGCCGCGTTATCGACCTTGTTTTGCCGATAGTTTTCCTAATTGCTGTTTGTGTTTTTGCGCTCTTCTATGTTGGCAGATGTATGGGCGAAGAGTGGGTGTTTGCATCAGCTAATTACGATAGCTCGCTTGGATTTATCGATGCCTTCTCAAATACAGACGCTACTGTAGGCTTGCCGTGGGGCGGTCTTGTGGCTCTTATCGGAATTATCATCTACTTTGTTGCCCGTAGACTTGTGACCGTTAAGGAAGCTATGGAATGTATTCCAAAAGGCTTTATTGCAATGGTTCCTGCTATTTTGATACTTACAATGGCAACCACCCTCAAGAACACTACAAACATTCTTGATTCAAGCGCCTTTGTTGAAAATACTCTTAGCTCTGCAGGTGCGCTCAATAATTTCCTACCTGCAATAATCTTTATTGTTGCTTGCTGTATTGCTTTTGCAACAGGAACCTCTTGGGGCACATTTGGTATACTTATCCCGATAGTTTTAAGCATTTTCCCCGTAGGCAGCGAGCTTGGTATTGTTGGTATGTCAGCTTGTCTTGCTGGCGCAGTTTGCGGCGACCACTGCTCGCCGATATCAGATACGACTATTATGTCGTCAGCGGGTGCACAGTGTGACCACATTAATCATGTTTCCACCCAGTTGCCATACGCTATAACCGTTGCGGCAGTATCATTTGTTTGTTACATTTTTGCAGGATTTGTTCCGAATTGGTATATCACACTGCCTGCTGGAATCGTGCTTATTATTGCAACTCTTCTTGTTATTAAAATGATAACTTCTAAAAAAGCCAAATAAATTTAAATAAAAAACAGAGGGTGAAACATTCACCCTCTGTTTTTTATTTACTTAGTGCGCGGATGAGTCTCTGTCGCGGAAGAGGAATGAAATGCACCAAATTCCGGCCAGAGCGATTACTGTGTAGATAATACGGCTGATTATAGCTGTCGGTCCGCCGAACGCCCATGCAACAAGATCAAATTCAAAAAGACCTACGAGACCCCAGTTTAAACAACCGATTATCGCGAGGATAAGACAAATTTTATCGAACATCATTTTCAACTCCTTTGCGTGTTAATAGGATGTTCAAAAAATCAATTATTATACAAAAAAACACGGCAGATTTTTGCCGTGTTTTTAATTTTCAATTAAAATTAATTATATCATTCATATCATAAAGGCCAGCCGGTTTAGAATTTATGAATTTTGCAGCTTTAACAGCTCCGGTAGCAAAGACCTCTTTTGATTGAGCCATATGAGAAATAGTCACCGTTTCATCATGACCTGCAAATATAACATCATGTTCTCCCACGATAGTGCCGCCACGCACAGAATGAATACCTATCTCTTTTTTAGAGCGTTTCTGCCGCTTTGAATGACGGTCATACTCGTAGGATTTGCTATCACCGAAAACACTGTTGACGGCATTTGCAAGCATAATTGCGGTGCCTGATGGCGCATCCAACTTTTGGTTGTGATGTTTTTCTATGATTTCAACATCAAAATCGTCGCCCAAAATAGCAGCCGCTTTTTTTGCAAGGCTGCAAATGAGATTAACGCCTACCGACATATTGAATGTAAAGAAAATCGGGATAAGTTTTGAAGCATCACGAATCTTTTCAATCTGCTCATCGCTGTAGCCGGTGGTGGCAATAACTAGGGGGAGATTTCTTGCAGTTGCGAATTGCAGCATATCATCAATCAGTATAGGGTTCGAAAAATCAATGATAAGGTCGGCCTTTTCACTTACATCCGAAAATTTTGAATAAATCGGGAAAGTCTGACCGTTATTCACCTTATCAATGCCGCAAACTATTTGCATATCATTTTCTTTTTTTACTGCCTCTGCAATAAAGCCGCCGACTTTACCGGAAGCTCCGCAGAGAATTACATTAATCATTATTACACATCCTGTTTCTAAAGTTTAAAGCCGCATTCGCAAAGCTTTTCTTTCAATATTTCACGAGTTGCATCATTCATCGGATAAAGCGGCAGCCTGCAAGGACCGGCATTTAGACCAACTAAATTCATAGCTTCTTTAACAGGCACAGGGTTTACATCACTGAAAAGGGCATTTATAAGACCGGTGTACTTAATCTGCATATCTTTTGCGATATTGGTTTTTCCATCAAGAAAAGCCATGCACATATCGTGAAACTCGCGGGGCAAAAGGTTGGATGCCACAGAAATAACACCTAATCCTCCCAGAGACATTACCGGAACAACCTGATCGTCGTTTCCGGAATATAAATCAAGTTCATCACCGCAAAGATATCGAGTTCTTGCCATAGAGGCTATATCACCGTTAGCTTCTTTGATTGCAACGATATTAGGGTGATGCGCCAATTCCTTATAAGTTTCCGGCTTGATTCCAACTCCTGTGCGCGAGGGGACATTGTAAAGAATTATTGGCTTGTTTACGCGGTCGGCAATATAATTGTAGTGCGCAACAAGACCCGCTTGTGAGGTTTTGTTATAATAGGGTGTGACCATCAAAAAGGCATCCGCGCCAAGTCTTTCGGCATCGTTGCATAGCTCAACCGAATAGACCGTGTCATTACTGCCGGTGCCCGCAATTATCGGAACTCTTTTGTCAGCTGCTTTAGAAGCCACCTCAATAACCTTTAGATGTTCATCATACCTGAGTGTTGATTTTTCACCTGTGGTTCCGCAAATAACAAGGGCATCGATGCCTGATGTTATCTGCCAATCCACTAATTTTTCAAGCTGTTTGTAGTTTACACTTCCGTCATCATTCATAGGGGTTACAAGAGCTGTTGCGGCACCCTTGAAAATGGGTTGCTTCATAAAAGACCACTCCTAACGGAAATTATTTGAAATTCAGTCCATAAAGCCCTTTGCGCAGAGAAGTTCAGCAAGCAAAACTGCACCGCCTGCAGCACCTCTTAAGGTGTTGTGAGAAAGGCAAACGAATTTATAATCATACTGTGTGTCCTCGCGAAGTCTGCCCACAGAGATAGCCATTCCGCCCTCAAGATCACGACAGAGGTTGGTTTGGGGCATATTATCCTCCTCATAGTAGTGCAAGAACTGTTTGGGAGCGTGGGGGAGCTCTAACGACTGAGGCTCACCTGAAAAACTTTCCCAAGTATTTAAGATATCCTCTTTAGAAGGCTTGTTTTTGAATGAAACAAATACTGCTGCCATATGACCGTCAGAGACAGGAACACGCAAGCACTGGGCTGTGAATTTCGGGCTGTCTGCAGGTACAATTTCACCGTCTTTAACTTCACCCCAAATTTTGAGCGGCTCTTTCTCGCTCTTTTCCTCTTCACCGCCGATAAAAGGAATAACATTATCTATCATTTCAGGCCAGCGCTCAAAGGTTTTGCCTGCTCCGGAAATTGCCTGATATGTGCAAACTAAGCACTTTTCAACACCAAACTTGTCGAGCGGATAAAGAGCGGGAACATAGCTTTGAAGCGAGCAGTTAGATTTAACAGCAATAAATCCGCGCTTTGTCCCAAGGCGTTTTCTCTGGGCCTCGATAACATCGGTGTGCTGGGGATTAATTTCAGGAATTATCATCGGAACATCGGGTGTGAAGCGGTGAGCGCTGTTGTTGGAAACAACCGGACACTCGTGCTTAGCGTATTTTTCTTCGAGGGCTTTGATTTCATCCTTCTTCATATTAACCGCGCAGAAAACAAAGTCAACCTTTTCTACGATAGCGTCAATATCATTTTCTGCATCGAAAACGGGCATATCTGCAAGACTTGCAGGAATTTCACTCTTCATTGCCCAACGGCTGCCTACAGCCTCTTTATATGTCTTACCTGAAGAAGAAGAACTTGCTGCCAGAGCAGTTACATTAAACCACGGATGGTCTGCAAGGAGAAGGGAAAAACGCTGACCGACCATTCCTGTAGCACCTATTATACCAACATTATATTTTTTCATTTTGACTCTCATTCCTTTAATTACAAATTTGGCTTGAAATATAACGCGATATGCAATATAATAAAACCATTAATTTAATATAACATTCTAATATTACTTTGTCAAACTTTTTATACTGAAAGATATTGGTGAAAATGAAAACTAGTGACTTTTTTTATGATTTACCCGAGAATTTGATTGCTCAAACCCCTCTCGATAAGCGTGACAATTCAAAACTATTGGTTTTAGATAAAGGAAACGGCGATATTGAGCACAAGCGTTTTTTTGACCTTACAGAATTTTTAAAAGCAGGGGATTGCCTTGTGCTTAACAATACCCGCGTTCTGCCCGCAAGGCTCTATGGTGTTAGAGAGGACACCGGCGCGGTTGTGGAATTCGTGCTTTTAAAGCAAAGAGGAACAAATCTTTGGGAATGTTTAGCAGGGCCGGGTAAAAAGGCCAAAACAGGATACAAATTTAAGTTTTCCGATAATTTGACCGCTGTTGTAGCTGAAGTTTTAGATGATGGCAACCGTATTCTTGAATTCTGCCCGAATGGCGATTTTTTCGCCTGTCTCGATGAGATTGGGCAGATGCCATTGCCGCCCTACATAAAAGAAAAATTAGAGGATAAAGAACGCTATCAAACCGTCTACTCCAGAGAGTTAGGATCAGCCGCCGCTCCGACAGCAGGTCTTCATTTCACTAAAGAAATGCTCGAAGATTTGGAGAATAAGGGCATAAAGATTGCCTATGTCACCCTCCATGTGGGACTTGGCACATTCAGGCCTGTTAAGGTTGAAGATGTGACGGCTCACAAAATGCACTCTGAGCAGTATTTCGTATCAAAAGAAGCCGCAAATATCATTAACGAAACTAAAGCTAACGGCGGCAGGGTGATTTGTGTAGGAACTACAAGTTGCCGCACCGTTGAAAGCGTTGCCCAAAAATACGGTGAGATTACCGAATGCTCAGGCGCGACCGAGATTTTCATATACCCCGGATTCGAGTTCAAATGTATGGACGCGCTGATAACCAATTTCCACCTGCCTGAAAGCTCCCTTATAATGCTGGTTTCGGCCTTTGCAGGATATGATAACACAATGAAAGCTTACAAAACAGCTGTCAGTCAAAAATATCGCTTTTTTAGCTTCGGCGATGCGATGCTCATAAAATAATAGAAGTGGGTAATTTGATGTATAAACTTATTAAGGAAGAAAAGAGCGCAAGGCGCGCTGAATTTATCACTAACAGAGGCACTGTGCAAACACCGGCCTTTATGAATGTGGCAACAGCAGGGGCTATAAAAGGCGCTGTTTCTGCAGAAGACCTTAAAGCTCTTGACTGTCAGGTTATGCTCTCAAACACCTATCATCTGCATGTGCGGCCGGGAGACAAGCTAATAAAAGACTGCGGAGGGCTTCATAAGTTCACCGCTTGGGACGGACCTATTTTGACCGACAGCGGCGGTTTTCAGGTTTTTTCGCTGGCTTCGCTAAGAAAAATAGAAGAAGATGGCGTCACCTTCGCAAGCCATGTTGACGGCAGACGGATTTTTATGGGGCCGGAAGAAAGCATGCAGATACAATCCAACCTCGGTTCGACAGTTGCTATGGCTTTTGACGAGTGTGTCGAAAACCCCGCCGAATATTCTTATGCCAAAGCCTCCTGCGAGCGCACTACTAGATGGCTTATTCGCTGTAGGGAGAAATTAAGCGAGCTTAACTCTCTCGAGGGAACGGTCAACCCAGAGCAGATGCTTTTCGGTATAAATCAGGGCTGTACCTATGCTGATTTACGAGTTAATCATATGAAGGAGATAGCGCAATTAGACCTTGACGGCTATGCAATAGGCGGTCTTGCCGTAGGGGAGCCGGCCGAGGTTATGTACGACATAATAGAGCAGGTAACACCTCATATGCCCAAAAACAAAATCCGATATTTGATGGGAGTTGGAACACCGGCCAATATTTTGAATGCCGTAGAGCGCGGTGTTGACCTTTTTGACTGTGTTATGCCGAGCCGCAATGCTCGCCACGGGCATTTGTTCACTTCTCAAGGCATAATCAATATTAACAATAAAAAATATGAAAAAGATATGACGCCTATTGACCCCAACTGCAACTGTCCGGTTTGCAAGCGGTACAGCAAGGCTTATATCAGACATTTACTAAAGGCCGAAGAAATGCTCTCACAGAGGCTGCTTGTCATGCATAATCTGTGGTTTTATAATCACCTGATGATTGATATCCGAAACGCGCTTGATGAGGGCCGCTTTGCCGAATTTAAAAAGGAAAAAGAGATTATTTATTCCACCAGAATATAATTTGCTTGCAAAAGCAAATCTTTTAATGTATAATACCCAATAGTAAAAAACGGAGGTCTAATTAAATGAATTTCAATATGCTCACTCTTGCAAAGGAAACAGTCGAGCCTACAGGCACCGGCGCCAGCGGAACTATCGTTATGATAATTTATCTTGTTGTTATATTTGCCGCTATGTATTTCCTGATGATCCGCCCTCAGCGCAAAAAGCAGAAGGAAGAGAAGAAAATGCGCGAAAATCTTCAGGTTGGAGATGAGATCGTAACCATCGGCGGTATTTACGGACGCGTTATTTCTCTTAAAGAGGATACCATCGTTATCGAATCTCAGAGCGATCATTCTAAAATCACTGTTGCACGCTGGGCTTTGCAAAGCAATCTCACAGTGCATGATGACACACCCTCAAAGTAATAGGTTATAAGTTTTGTCCCTCTCGAATATAATTTACTGTTCGGGAGGGATTTTTCATGAAAAATGATTCAATCAAAAAGGCGTTCGGTAAAAAAGGCATCTATATAAAAGCTTTAATTATAGAGATTGTTGTTACATTATTTTTTGTCGCGCTCTTTGCTATGATTATGTTTTTAACCGAAAACGGATACCGCTATTCCGCCCTTTTTGCAACCGTTTCTCTAGCAGCAGGGACATTGGCCGCCGCCTATTATGCGGCTAAAAAGATAGGGTCTAAAGGCTTTCTGACAGGCCTTGTCACAGCAGGCTTCACATTCGGGGTGATAACCCTTATATCACTTATAGTTGATGACGGAGGAATTACTCTTAACACTCTTTTTCATTTTATAATTATTTTGCTTTCAGGCCTTATAGGCGGTATTTTAGGCGTTAACAAAGGAAAAAACAGAAAATATATTTAAAAAAAGAGCTATCTTTTGATAGCTCTTTTCTCACCTTTTAAATATATTTCCCCCGTGGCAGTCAACACCAACTATAAGGGGAAAATCTTTGAACTCAAGCCGTTTAACCGACTCGCAGCCTAAATCTTTGAAACCGATTTCTTCGCAGGAGGTTATATTTTGGGCTGCCAAAGCGCCTGCACCACCTATAGCACAAAGATAAACCGCAGAGTTTCTTTTTATAGCTCGGACAACATCCTCACTTCTTTCACCCTTACCGATAGTTGCCGCAAGGCCTAAATCCAAAAGCTTTGGTGTATAAGGATCCATCCTTGAGGAGGTTGTCGGGCCGCAGCTGCCGATGGGCATATCAGGAGGTGTCGGTGTAGGACCGGCATAATATATAACAGCACCCTGTAAATCAAAAGGAAGGGGAACACCTTTCTCTAAAATCTCAAAAATTCGCTTGTGCGCAGCATCTCTGGCAGTGTAAACAGTGCCAGAGAGAAGAATTTTGTCACCAACTGTTAGTGTTGGGGACAAGGCCTTTATTTCCAAAGTATTAATTCTTAATTCTTTCATTCTTCAGCACTTTGATAAAGTTCATAAAACTCCGCTTTGGCAAAAGCTAATGAACGGGCATTTTCCGAAATTTTCTCTTTAGTGGCACTCAGTGATGAAAGTATCTTATCAACCTCTGCCCCAAAAAGGTTGGAGGTTTTTTCAATTATTGATTTGAATTCTGATAAAGATTCTTGGGCAGTTTCAATAGTTTGCAGGTTTTTATCAACTTCATTCGCAACAAGAACTGCGCTGTTCTCGGAATTTTCCATTATAGCCTTGGCGTTAGACTTAGCCACGAGATAGAGCTTGCCTATATCTTCTGAAAGGCGGGCTATTTGCTCATATTTCTCCTGATAGTCTTTGTACTTTTCTTCCATTTCCTGTTTTTCGGAAGTTAAGCGTCGAATTTCAGTTTCAGCAACCGCCAATTTGTCGGCAAGCTCCTGCGCAGTAATATTAAGACTGTCATCTTCAGCCTTAACCTCAAAGGAGGACTGAAGCTTTTCGATATATTCTATAACATCTGAACGATTGAAGCCAAAAATGCTTTTTCTGAAACCGATCGACATTTCTTTACCTTCTTTACCAAAAATTCTTGTCAATTATTGTATCATACTTTAAAGTGCTTCGCAAGATAATTTTTAATTTGACATTTTATCTTTACGATAGTATTATATTTTAAGTATTATTTAGCTGTATTTTGGAGATGGATTATGGATTTTCTCACCCTCAGGCGCGAAGTAATCAAAAAATATTTTAAAAGTATGAACGATAGGCAATTCGAGGCTGTCACCTCGGTTGACGGGCCATTGCTTGTTTTGGCTGGCGCCGGTTCCGGCAAAACCACAGTTCTTGTTAACCGAATTTTAAATTTAATCAAATTCGGCAACGGGTATAACAGCAGTTTTGTTCCCGTATTTTCAAGTGGAGATATATCCGCTGCAGAAAGCTATTTAAAGGGCGAGACCGATTATCTTGATGAGCGTATTTTTGCGGTCAGCGCCGCAAACCCTTGGCAAATTCTTGCTATTACTTTTACAAACAAAGCTGCCGGCGAGTTAAAAGAAAGAATTGCGGCAAAATTAGGCGATGATGCAAACGATATCTGGGCTTGCACATTTCACTCTATGTGCGGCAGGATACTTCGCCGCGATGCAGACCGTTTGGGGTATTCTTCACATTTTACTATCTATGATACCGACGATCAACGCCGTGTTATCAAAGAGTTGATGAAGCAGCATAGTATTGACGATAAATTTGTCTCACACAAGGCAGTTTTATCTGCTATATCAAGCGCCAAGGACAAGCTTATCTCTCCTGAGGAATTTGCCGCCTCCTGCGGCGCAGATTTCCGTCAGAAAACCATTGCAGAATTGTACACTCTGTATCAAAAAAGCCTAAAATCGGCCAATGCAATGGATTTTGACGATATGATAGTTAACACCGTAAGGTTGCTTGAAAACAATGATGATATTTTAGAGTATTATACTCGTAAATTCGCCTATGTTATGGTTGATGAATATCAGGACACCAACCACGCTCAATATGTCCTGACAAGTCTTTTGGCATCAGGCAGAAACAATATCTGTGTTGTTGGTGATGACGATCAAAGCATCTACCGATTCAGAGGTGCCACTATTGAAAATATTTTGAGCTTTGAGGACGAGTATAAGGGAGCCAAAACTATACGCCTTGAGCAGAACTACCGCTCCACCTCTAACATACTTGATGCCGCTAACAGTGTTATAGCAAATAATAAAGGCCGTAAAGGCAAAACCCTATGGACAGATAACGGTCAAGGTGATAAAATCACCCTATATACCGCTTCGGACGAGCGTGATGAAGCGCGATATGTGGCTGAGAGTATTCTTGAAAATGTTCGAAAGGGCAACTCTTTTGGCGACCATACCGTGCTTTACAGAATGAATGCCCAGTCAAACGCTTTGGAAAACGCTTTTGTTCGCAGCGGAATTTCCTATAAAGTGATAGGCGGCACAAGATTTTTTGACAGAAAAGAAATCAAAGATGTTATAGCTTATCTCCAACTTATAAACAATAATAGTGACGATTTGCGCCTTAAGCGTATTATCAATGAGCCAAAGCGCGGAATAGGGGATACAACGGTTAAAAAAGCCTCTGATATCGCCGCGGAATTGGGGCGACCCATTTTTGAGATTTTAAAGCAAGCCGACGAGTATGCCGCGCTTGCAAGATCGGCTTCAAAGCTTAAAGAATTCTGCAATATAATAGATGAGCTTACCGAGCTTTCAGAAGAACTTCCGCTAAACGAATTATTCGATGCTCTGCTCGAAAAAACAGGTTACATAACAGCGCTCTCCCTTGAGGGAGATGAGGGCAAGGACAGAATAGACAATGTTAAGGAATTTTCTTCTAATATTCTGCAGTACCAGCTTGAAACCGACGAGCCCTCTCTTTCTGATTTTCTTGAGCAGATTGCCCTCATAAGCGACATTGATGCTCTCGATGCCGAGATCGACCGTGTTATACTAATGACTGTTCATTCCGCAAAGGGGCTCGAATTCCAAAATGTTTATCTTGTGGGTATGGAAGAGGGAATTTTCCCCGGTATGCAATCTATTTGCGCAGGTCCTACCGAGATCGAAGAAGAGCGCCGCCTTGCCTATGTTGCAATTACAAGAGCTAAGAAAAAGCTGACCATAACCAACGCATTTATGAGAATGCTTTTCGGCAGTACCGGCCGAAATATGCCCTC
The DNA here is from genome assembly GCA_045656665.1 of Acutalibacteraceae bacterium. GTDB lineage: Bacteria > Bacillota > Clostridia > Oscillospirales > Acutalibacteraceae > UBA737. Next base: position 23,404 of record JAZORP010000063.1, read on the forward strand.
AAGGTTTGTAAAGGAAATCCCTGAAAGCTTATGTGATATAATCGGAAGTAATTTTGGCTTTACCGCCCGTTCTCACAGTGTTCCTACTCAAAGACCCTCAAAGACCGGCTATTCGTTTGGTAATTCCTTTATTTCAGAGCATAATAATGGGCAGAGTGGGCCGAAACCGGTCGCCGCTGTTACATATTCTGTTGGCCAGCAGGTTGTTCACAAAACCTTTGGAAAAGGTATGATTTTGTCGGCCGTTCCCGTAGGAGGGGACACGATGCTCGAAATTGCTTTTGAGACAGTGGGCACCAAAAAAATTATGGCCAACTATGCTAAGTTAACAATTTAGAAACCTTTTGTTTATATGTACCTGATAAAATAATAAAAACTTCAGAAAGTAAAGGTAATTTTATATGACAACCGGCACACGCGCAGTAAAAACAACTGCTAAAACCGCTTTGAAAAATAAAACAGGGGCAATTTTTGCTTCTTGCGCTGTGATTTTATGCGTCTTTGTTTGCATACTGTCGGCCTCGATGCTCTCTTTTGCATTTAGCGGTTTGCCGTCAGGTATATTGCTGATGCTGCTTTCCTTTTTTCTTATTTTCCCACTATTCATTGGATTACTGCGTTATTTTTGGCGGATGATTTTCGGGGTTGATGATAACCCGATTTCGGTTTTCTACTATCTTTCTGCTAAAAAGCTCTATTTTAAAGTCTTGCGGCTGATAGTTCTCCTTTTTTTAAGGCTCTTGTGCTTGGTCGTGGTTTTCTATTTGCCAACCTTTGTTGTTTGGTTGCTTTCACAAGGCTTTGTCTATGAAATGCTTGACGCTTCAATACCTCTGTGGAGCACTAATTTCGACTCTGTTTTAGTGTTTATGCAGTCCATTTCTTCGGTTTTAGTTTTTATTTTTATGCTCAAATATTACATCACTCCTGTGCTGTTTGTTGCAGACGATAGCATTGATGTTCATGAAGCAATACACATGTCTACCGTTATATCAAAAAAGACCTTGCTTGATTTTATCTCACTGATTTTCAGCTTTTTAGGTTGGATTCTGCTTAGTGTTCTTGTAATTCCGCTTATTTTTACCCTGCCGTATGCTGTAACTTCTTATGCAGTTCATGTGAGATTTGCCATTGCGGAATACAATATATTTGTGAGTAAAAATTATAACCCTAATAACTTGGAGAACGATACTTATGAATTCTCGTGATATTATACTTGCCTCAGCTTCACCCCGCAGAAAAGAGCTTTTAAAGCTGATTTTTGAAAATTTTAAAGTTTGCGTCTCCGATGTGGACGAAAGTCTGCCGACAGGTATCTCCACAGAAAAAGCCGCGGAATATTTAGCAGAGCTTAAAGCATATAATATTGCAAGGCAAAACCCAGATAGTTGTGTTATTGGAGCCGATACGATAGTTTTAGCGGATAAAAAAATCCTTGGTAAACCTAAAAACCCAAAAGAGGCTCGTCTAATGCTTGAATCACTTTCCGGAAAGGCGCATAAAGTAATAACGGGTTGCGCTGCTTTCTGCAGCGGTAAAAAGATAGCCTTTTCTGTTTCTACAGATGTCGAGTTTTATAAGCTCTCAAATCAGGAGATAGAAGAATACATCATCTCGGGTGAGCCCTTTGACAAAGCCGGTGGCTACGGAATTCAGTCAAAAGGGGCTTTGTTTGTTAAAGGTATCAAGGGTGATTATTTCAATGTTGTGGGACTTCCTGTAGCAGAGCTTAACCGCAGACTTGCAGAATGGGAAACAAATTCTTGACATATTATATATTAAGCTATATAATATTTAAATATTTATAATGCAAGGACCTAATGCGCACCAACTGCGGCGTCCTTGCTTTTAATTTTTATTTGTGATGAGGAGAGAGTTTCCAAATGTCAATTATTGATGTTTTGTTAAGGATAGCTTTATCTATATTCATTGGCGGCCTTATCGGCACCGAGCGCGCAAGACACGGCCGAGCAGCAGGTATGAGAACGCACATTCTCGTTTGCCTTGGCTCCGCACTTGCTTCTATGACTGGTATCTATGTTGCCGAAACCTTCGGCAGTGGCGATGTTTTCAGAATTTCCGCACAGGTTGTTTCGGGCGTAGGTTTCCTAGGCGCCGGAATGATAATCCTAAAAAACGGAAATGTTATAACAGGCCTTACAACGGCGGCCGGTGTTTGGGCCACAGCAACCATCGGTATTGCTCTGGGCTATGGTTTTTATTCGGGCGCTGTTATCGTTGCAGTCTTTTTCCTGATTGCAGTAATACTTTTAGCAAAGCTTGAACGCTCAAAAAGAAGTATTGAAGTGGTATACATAGAATCTGATAATATGAATAACCTCAACGCCCTTTTGGATGCTTTAAAAGCAAAGATTAATACGGAATATTCGGTAAATATTTTAGCTCCGAAAAGCAATAAGCAGGGGAATATAGGTATCTATTTGATATTTGAAAAAAGATATAAAATGGATTATTCATCAATACTTGAACTGCCTGATGTTGTTTACGCGATCGAAGAACAATAATTGCACTTAGGAGTTTTAATATGTATAATATCAATGATTTAAAGCAAGCAACACTTTTCCTTTTTGATATGGATGGTACCCTTTATTTGGGGGACAATCTTTATCCTTTTACAAAAGAGTTACTCTCGAAGATAAAGGAAAACAACAAGAGATATCTGTTTATGACCAACAACTCATCTAAGAGCGTTGTTGATTATGTTAAAAAGCTTGAAAAATTGGGAATTGAGGCCACAAGAGAGGATTTTATAACCTCTTCACAGGCAACAGCCTATTA
>JAZORP010000064.1:0-40008 GCA_045656665.1 Acutalibacteraceae bacterium
CCCTGAGCCTTACAGGCTCAGGGCGAGGTTTTATAATAATAGTTATAGCAAGTCGGAATAGTGTGAATTCACACTATTCCGACACCAAATCCATGATTTGGTCACAAATTTTCTTGGAAAAATTGTCTATGCCCATTGCAATGAATATAGGCAAAATTAAGTTTGTGAAAATTTAATTTTGCAAAAGCCGATAAAATCGGCTTGACGAAACGCTCAAAAGCGTTTCGTCATTCTATAATCTTATTATTGAGGCAGTCCTGAAACCCGACCGTATGATTATTGTGGAACATTTTGAAAAGCGCGAAAAGAACACATTATTATATATGTATATATCGCTGATAAAAATACGCGAAAATTTTATCTTTTTTTAAAAATCATGCTTGACTATTGCTAAATTTTAGTATATAATTGTAAATTACTAATGAAGATGGGGGATTATGCACCTATTAGAGCTTTTTGATGCTTTTTTAAGGGCTGTAAACCCATACAATATCTATCATTAATGTTTGTTAATGGCACTAAATATGCCTAAAATCTGTGGAGGAGTGATTGTAAACCTATGGAGTCAGCTTCAATGGTAAAGCCTGTTCAGTTAGGCGGCAACACAAGGATGACCTTTTCTAAAATCAAAGAGGTTATCGATATGCCCAACCTCATTGAAATTCAGAAGGACTCATACAAGTGGTTTGTCGAGGAGGGACTCAAGGAAGTTTTCAGAGACATGGCTGCTATCACTGATTACAGCGGTAATTTGCAGTTAAGCTTTGTTGACTATCGTCTTGAAGACACCCCTAAGTATGATGTTACCGAATGCAAAGCGAGAGACACGACATACGCTGCCCCGCTCCGCGTGATTGCCAGACTCGTTAATAATGAGACCGGCGAGATCAAGGAGAGCGAGGTTTCGATGGGCGATTTCCCGTTGATGACCGAATCGGGAACATTCGTTATAAACGGCGCAGAGCGCGCAATAGTTTCTCAGTTGGTGCGTTCTCCCGGAGCATACTATGCTGAAAAAACCGATGAAAAAACCGGCAAAAGGCTCTTTTCCTCCACTATCATCCCCAACAGAGGAGCCTGGCTTGAGTATGAGACCTCGATTTCGGATGTTTTGTATGTCCGTATAGACAAAAATCGCAAGCTGCCCTTGACCACCTTTGTCCGTGCGCTGGGCATAGGCTCTAATGAGTTGATGAGAGAGCTTTTTGGTGAGGACGAGCGTTTCGCAGCTACTCTCGATGCTGACGATACAAAAACTGTCGAAGAGGCGCTTGTTGAAGTTTATAAAAAGCTTCGCCCGAGTGAGCCTGTGACAGTTGAGGGAGCTCAGAATTATTTAGAGCAGCTTTTCTTCGACTCGCGCCGTTACGATATTTCGCGCGTGGGCCGCTATAAATACAATAAAAAGCTCAGCATCGGTGCCCGCATAAAGGGTTCTGTTTTGTCGCGCCCTGTTGTTGACCCGATGACCGGCGAGCTTTTGGCCGAGGCCGGCGCTAATGTATCTAAAGAACTTGCAGCCCTTATTGAAAAAAAAGGTGTAAATTCTGCCTATATCAATGTTCAGGATTTTGAGGGAAATGTGTCTGAAGTCAAGATCCTTTCCAACGGCATGGTTGAGCTTTCTGATTTTGTTGATTTCACGGCCGAAGAGCTTGCAGAACTTGATGAACTTGGAATCAACGAGAAGGTTTCCTTCAATGTTCTTAAGGGTATTCTCGAAGCTAATGAGTCGAAAGAAGATATTCGCAATGCTTTGATCGAAAATGCCGACGCGCTCATACCGAAGCACATCACTGTTGACGATATCTTTGCAAGCGTGAGCTATTTCCTCGGCCTGCCCCACAATGTCGGCAGCGTTGACGATATCGACCATTTGGGCAACCGCCGTATCCGTTCTGTAGGCGAGTTGCTGCAGAATCAGTTCAGGATTGGTATATCCAGAATGGAGAGGGTTGTTCGCGAGAAGATGACCTTGCAGGCTCAGGATCCTGACAGTATCACACCGCAGTCGCTTATAAATATCCGCCCCGTAGTGGCAGCTATTAAAGAATTTTTCGGTTCTTCACCGTTGTCACAGTTTATGGATCAGACAAACCCGCTTTCCGAGCTTACCCATAAGCGCCGTCTTTCGGCGTTGGGCCCCGGCGGTTTGTCGCGCGACCGTGCATCCTTCGAAGTGCGAGATGTTCACTACACCCATTACGGCCGTATGTGTCCGATTGAGACACCTGAAGGCCCGAACATTGGTCTTATTTCCTATCTCGCAACCTTTGCAAAAATCAACAAGTATGGCTTTATCGAGACCCCATTTCGCAAGGTTGACCCTGCTACGGGCAGAGTTCTTGATGAAGTTGTATATATGACTGCTGACGAGGAGGACGATTATGTCGTAGCTCAGGCCAACGAGCCTTTGGATGAAAACGGCTATTTCCTCCGCAAAAAGGTTAACGCGCGCTATCGCGACGGGTCCCAGGAGGTTGAAGCTTCCAATGCAGAGTTTATGGATGTTTCGCCAAAGATGGTAGTCTCTGTTGCGACTGCTATGATTCCTTTCCTTGAGAATGACGATACAAACCGTGCGCTCATGGGCTCAAACATGCAGAAGCAGGCTGTGCCGCTGTTGCGCCCTGAAAATCCGTTTGTTGCAACAGGTATGGAATACAAGGCCGCTGTTGACTCGGGAGTTGTTGTTCTGGCTAAGCGCGCAGGTGAGGTTACCTATGTCTGCGCCGACAGCATTAAGGTTCGTGCTAAAAACGGAGAAATTGATGAATACAATCTCATTAAATTCTTGCGCTCTAACCACGGCACCTGTATTAACCAGAAGCCCATCGTAGCTGTTGGCCAGAAGGTGGCAGAGGGCGAGGTTATCGCCGACGGTCCCGCAACCAGCAACGGTGAAATCTCTCTCGGAAGAAACGCTCTTATAGGCTTTATGACCTGGGAGGGTTATAACTATGAGGACGCTGTTCTCATCAATGAGCGTTTAGTTCGTGACGATATTTATACCTCTATCCACATTGAAGAGTATGAAATAGAATCAAGAGACACTAAATTAGGTCCCGAGGAAATCACAAGGGATATCCCCAATGTGGGCGAAGATGCCCTCAAAGACCTTGACGAGCGTGGTATTATTCGTATCGGTGCAGAGGTTACAGCCGGAGATATACTTGTCGGTAAGGTAACACCCAAGGGTGAAACTGAGCTCACCGCCGAGGAGAGGCTGCTTCGCGCTATTTTCGGAGAGAAGGCACGCGAGGTAAGAGATGCTTCCTTGCGCGTTCCGCACGGTGAATACGGTACCATCGTTGATGTTAAGGTGTTCACAAGAGAGAATTCCTCAGAGCTCAGCCCCGGCGTTAATGTGGTGGTTCGCTGCTATATTGCCCAGAAGCGCAAGATCTCTGTCGGAGATAAGATGGCCGGCCGCCATGGAAACAAGGGTGTTGTATCCCGTATTCTCCCAAGTGAAGATATGCCTTTCTTGCCGGATGGCACACCTTTGGATATCGTTCTTAACCCGTTGGGTGTTCCTTCCCGTATGAACATCGGTCAGGTGCTTGAAGTTCATTTGGGATATGCTGCAAGGGCTCTCGGATGGAACATCTGCACGCCGGTATTTGACGGCGCTCACGAGGAAGACATCCGCGAATGCTTCCGTTTGGCAGAGAATGCCACAAAGGGCGATAATTACGAATATAAAAATTCTGCAAAGCTTGATTTCTCAAAAATCCCGCTCAGAGAGGATGCAAAAACCCAGCTCTTTGACGGCCGCACCGGTGAGCCTTTTGACAATCCGGTAACGGTAGGATATATGTACTATCTCAAGCTGCATCACCTTGTAGACGATAAGATTCATGCCCGTTCTACAGGTCCATACTCGTTGGTTACCCAGCAGCCGCTCGGTGGTAAGGCACAGTTTGGCGGTCAGCGTTTCGGTGAGATGGAGGTTTGGGCTCTTGAAGCATACGGCGCTGCATATACATTGCAGGAGATTCTTACCGTCAAATCTGACGATGTTGTGGGCAGAGTTAAGACCTATGAGTCGATAGTTAAGGGTCAGAATATCCCGAAACCGGGTGTTCCGGAATCCTTCAAGGTTCTTATTAAAGAACTGCAGTCGCTGGGTCTTGATGTCAAAGTTCTCGACAAATACAACGAGGAGATTGACCTTAAGCAGTCATTTGATGATGACGACATCGGTCTCGGTATGCCTTCTATCCCTGAAAACGAGGGTTTTGCTGACGGTGAGGAGGTCTTCGAGTCAAACTCCGTTGTAGATGACCTTACAGGATTTGGTCTTGAGGATGAGAACGGTGAGTCAATAGCATACGAAACTGAAGAAAATGACCTCGGCGGTTATGATATGGCCGACGATGATATGTAACGGAGGGCAAATATGGCAGAAATTGAATTTGAATCAATAAGAATCGGACTTGCGTCTCCAGAACAGATTAGAAGCTGGTCTCACGGTGAAGTGACAAAACCGGAAACCATCAACTACAGAACCTTAAAGCCCGAGCAGGGTGGCCTTTTCTGCGAGCGTATTTTTGGGCCCCAGAAGGACTGGGAGTGCCACTGCGGAAAGTATAAGAGGATCCGTTATAAAGGTAAGGTTTGCGAACGTTGCGGCGTTGAGGTTACCCGCGCAAAGGTTCGCCGCGAGCGCATGGGCTCTATTGAGCTTGCAGCTCCGGTATCCCACATTTGGTATTTCAAAACCATTCCTTCAAGAATGGGTCTTGTGCTTGATATAACCCCCAAGGCTTTAGAGCAGGTGCTCTATTTCTCACAGTATATAGTTACAGATCCGGGAACTACTCCCTTGGAGAAGAAGCAGCTGCTTAACGAAAAGCAGTACCGCGATATGCGCGAGAAGTATGAAAACGATTTTGAAGCCGGAATGGGCGCCGAAGCAATCAAGAAATTGCTTTGCGAGATTGATCTTGACAAGACCTGCAATGAATTGCGCGAAGAGCTTGAGGATGCCTCCGGGCAGAAGCGCATAAGGTTACTCAAGCGCCTTGAGGTATTGGAAGCCTTCAGGCAGTCAGGCAACCGCCCCGAATGGATGATACTCGATGTAATTCCGGTAATTCCGCCTGATCTCAGACCCATGGTTCAGCTTGACGGCGGCCGTTTCGCCACAAGCGACCTCAACGATCTTTACAGGCGTGTTATCAACCGCAACAACCGCCTTAAGAGACTTTTAGAGCTTAGAGCTCCCGATATAATAGTTCGCAACGAAAAGCGTATGCTCCAAGAGGCTGTTGACGCCCTTATCGACAACGGCCGCCGAGGAAAGCCTGTTACAGGGCCTAACAACCGCGCGCTTAAATCCCTTTCGGATATGCTTAAGGGTAAGCAGGGTCGCTTCCGTCAGAACCTTTTGGGTAAGCGTGTTGACTATTCGGGCCGTTCTGTTATCGTTGTAGGCCCTGAGCTTAAGATGTATCAGTGCGGTTTGCCTAAGGAAATGGCACTTGAACTTTTCAAGCCCTTTGTTATGAAGAGACTTGTTAAGACCAAAGCCGTTGTCAACATCAAATCCGCAAGAAAAATGGTAGAGCGCGCCTCGACAGAGGTTTGGGACGCACTTGAAACCGTTATCAAGGAGCATCCCGTTCTTCTCAACCGCGCGCCGACACTCCACCGCTTGGGTATTCAGGCCTTTGAGCCGGTCTTGGTTGAAGGTAAAGCGCTGAAACTCCATCCCCTTGTTTGTACCGCATACAATGCCGACTTCGACGGCGACCAGATGGCCGTCCATGTGCCCCTCTCTGCAGAGGCTCAGGCAGAGGCTCGCTTCCTTATGCTTGCGGCCAACAACCTGCTCAAACCGTCCGACGGTAAGCCTGTTACTGTTCCTACACAGGATATGGTGCTCGGCTCCTACTACCTGACACTTGTTAAGCCCGAAGAAAAGGGTGCCAACAAGGTGTTCAGGGATAAAAACGAGGCTGTTATGGCTTATGAAGACGGTATTGTAGGCTTGCACGCTCCTATCCGCGTGAGAATGAGCGATTCACAAGGTAATTCCAGGCTGGTTTGGTGCACAGTGGGCTTCATTATCTTTAACGAATCCATCCCTCAGGATCTTGGTTTTGTTAACAGAAATGACCCTGAGCATGCGTGTGATCTTGAATGGGGCTTTAAGGTTAAGGACTCTGCAAAGAATACCGTTGACAGCAGTGATGATATAATCCAAAATAAGGTTGGTAAAAAGCAATTAGGCAAGATTATCGACCGTTGCATCACCATTCACGGCACAAGCGAATCGGCTATAGTACTTGACAAGGTTAAAGCCACAGGCTTTAAATATTCCACCAAGGGCGCCATCACGGTTGCGGTTATAGATGCTGTTATCCCGCCTGCCAAGAAGGAGATTCTTGCAGACGCTGAGAAACAGATCGACGCTGTAACCCGCGATTATCGCAGAGGTCTTATCAATAACGATGAGCGTGGCCGTCATGTAATAGAAATTTGGAACAAAGCCACCGAGGATGTTGCCGATGCGCTTAAGGGCAACCTTGATGAATTCAACCCCATATTTATGATGGCTGATTCGGGCGCGCGTGGTTCTATGAGCCAGATCCGTCAGCTTGCAGGTATGCGCGGACTTATTGCAAATACCGCAGGTAAGGTCATCGAGGTTCCGATTAGAGCCAACTATCGTGAAGGACTTAATGTTCTTGAATACTTCATCTCCTCCCGTGGTGCGCGTAAAGGTCTTGCTGATACAGCGCTTCGTACTGCCGACTCGGGTTATTTGACCCGCCGTTTGGTTGATGTTGCGCAGGATGTTATTATTCGTGAAGACGACTGCGGCACCGAAGAAGGACTGACTATCTTTGATATTAAAGACGGCAATCACATTCTTGAGCCGCTCGTAGAGCGTCTGGAGGGCCGCTATTTGCTGCACGATGCTGTCCATCCCGAAACCGGCGAGGTCATTTGGTCGGCAGATGAGATGGTCACTGCAGATGGTGCTCAAAAAATAGTTGACGCAGGCATTACTCAGATTGAAATTCGCTCTGTTCTTACCTGCCACAGCCATCATGGCGTCTGCAAAAAGTGCTATGGCCGCAATCTTGCAACCAGCCGCCCTGTAACTACAGGCGAAGCTGTCGGTATAGTTGCAGCTCAGTCTATCGGTGAACCCGGTACTCAGCTTACAATGCGTACCTTCCACACCGGCGGTATTGCGAGCACCGAGGATATCACTCAGGGTCTTCCCAGAGTTGAAGAATTGTTTGAAGCTCGCAGACCCAAGCGCTGCGGTCTTATCGCTAAGATTGACGGTACAGTTCGTATCGCAGAGGAAAAGAAGAGCAATGTTGTTATAATCACTAACGACGAGCTCAAAACCGAAGAGAAGGTTACCATCCCTTACGGTATACGACCGCTTGTCAGTGATGGTGACGCCGTAAAGGCCGGCGATATGCTCATCCCCGGAGCTAAGTATCCGCAGGATATTTTGGAGGCTCAGGGCCCCGAGGCTGTTCAGCAGTATATTATTGCTGAGATTCAGAACGCTTACCGCACTCAGGGTGTTGATATCAACGATAAGCACATTGAGGTTATCGTTCGTCAGATGATGAGAAAGCTGCGCGTTACCGATCCTGGGTCTACAGAGCTGTTGCAGAATGTAAGCTATGAATACAAAGAAATAGCTGATGCAAATGATAAGGTTAAAGAGCGCATTGCTGCAGGTGAAGAAGGTCTTAGCAAGGCCACATATCAAGCAACATTGCTTGGTATTACAAAGGCATCTCTTGCTACCGAATCCTTCCTTTCTGCCGCTTCTTTCCAGGAGACCACTCGTGTTCTTACCGAAGCCGCAATTAAGGGCAAGGTCGATCCGCTGTTCGGTCTTAAAGAAAATGTTATTATCGGTAAGCTTGTACCTGCAGGTACAGGTATGAGATGCGAGGAGATTAACTCTCCTTATGACGAGCAAACGGTTGCGGACGAAATTGAAACCGTCGCAGAGGAAAATTCGGCCGAAGAATTTGCGGTTGCTGAATAATCCTGTAAAAAATAATTTAAGGGCTGCCAAAAGGCAGCCCTTTTCTTTTTGTAAAACCTTGACAGCTATATTTAAATCTTGCTATTTTATCTATTTTAATATATAATTAAATAGTATTTGATTATGTGGTTTTATGGAGCGGAATATGGATATTATTAAGGCGCTTACAGAGGAATTTTCCTTAAAAACATTTCAGGTTGAAAACACGGTAAAGCTTATTGACGAGGGCAACACCATTCCCTTTATTGCCCGTTATCGTAAAGAGGCCACCGGTTCACTTGACGATCAGGTTTTGCGTGAGCTTAACGACAGGCTTTCCTATCTGAGGAATATGGACGAAACGAGAGAGAAAATCAAAAAATCCATCGAAGAGCAAGGCGCTTTGACCGATGAATTGGTTTCCGCTATTGAAGCGGCGGCAACCTTAACAGAGCTTGACGACATCTACCGCCCATACAAGAAAAAGCGCAAAACCAGAGCAGGTGTTGCCAAAGAAAAAGGGCTTGAGCCCTTGGCCGACATTATTTATGAACAGTCGCCTGATTGCAAAGAGCCGATAATATCGGCGGCTGAGTATATAAACCCCGAGCTTGGAGTTGAAACTGCAGAGGATGCATTAGCAGGAGCGATGGACATTATTGCGGAAAAAATTTCCGACGATGCCGATGTGAGAAAACGAATGCGCTTTGTCTGCTCTGCTCACGGGATATTAACTGTAAAATCCGCGGCAGAGGATGCCGGAGTTTACGAAATGTATGCCGACTACAGCGAGCCGATCTCTAAAATAGCCGACCATAGAATATTGGCTATAAACCGCGGCGAAAAAGAGGGTATTTTAAAGGTATCGGTGGATTTTGACAAAGATAAAGCCATGTTCATCATATCTAAAACTCATATAAAAGAGGGTTCCCCTGCTACCGAGACGGTGAGAGCCGCTGCGGAGGATGCCTATTCGCGGCTCATATTCCCCTCTATCGAGCGGGAAATCCGCTCTCAGCTGACCGAGAGAGCCGGTGATTCGGCTATAAAGGTTTTCTCGACCAATTTAAAGCAGCTTCTTATGCAGCCTCCTGTTAAGGATAAGGTCACCATAGGGTTAGATCCGGGTTACAGAACGGGATGCAAAGTGGCGGTTGTTGACGGCACGGGCAAGGTGCTTGACACGGGTGTTATATATCCTGTACCGCCTAAATCTAAGGTTGAAGAAGCGAAGGCTATAATAAAGGCTTTGGTTAAAAAACACAATGTTGAGGTCTTTGCTATAGGAAACGGCACAGCCAGCCACGAGACCGAGTGTTTTGCGGCAGAGGTTATTAAAGAGTTGGGCACGGGGCTTTCTTATATGGTTGTCAGCGAGGCGGGTGCGAGCGTTTATTCGGCATCTAAGCTGGCGGCTGAGGAGTTCCCCGAATATGATGTATCCTTAAGGAGCGCGGTTTCTATCGCGCGTAGGCTGCAGGACCCGTTGGCAGAGCTTGTGAAAATCGATCCCAAAGCAATAGGGGTGGGTCAGTATCAGCATGATATGCCGCAGGCTCAGCTAAATTCTGCGCTTGACGGTGTGGTGGAAGCCTGTGTTAATTCTGTGGGGGTAGACCTTAATACCGCATCGGTTCAACTTCTTTCACGAGTGGCAGGTATAGGATCGTCTTTGGCTAAAAACATAGTTTCCTACAGAGAGGAAAACGGCAGATTCACTTCGAGAACCGAGCTTAAGAATGTTGCTAAGCTAGGGCCTAAAGCCTTTGAGCAATGTGCCGGATTTTTGAAGGTGGCAGACGGCAAGAATGTGCTTGACAACACCTCTGTCCATCCTGAGAGCTATAAAGCCGCCGAAAAGCTTTTAAAACTGTGCGATTATACCGAATCCGATGTAAAATCCGGCTCGGTTAAGAATCTTTCAGAACGCATATCGGCAAGAGGGCTTGAGGCAACTGCAAATGAGCTTGAAATAGGTGTCCCGACGCTTGAAGACATGGTAAAGGAGCTTGAGCGCCCCGGCAGAGACCCGCGCGACCAGCTGCCCCCTCCGATGCTCAGGCAGGAAATTATGTCTATGGAAGACCTGAAAACAGGAATGAAGCTTAAAGGCACGGTTAGAAATGTTATTGACTTTGGAGCTTTTGTGGACATAGGAGTTCATCAGGACGGCCTCGTTCATATATCTCGCATAACCGACAGATTCATAAAACATCCCTCTGAGGTTTTAAAGGTCGGGGATATAGTCGAGGTTTATGTGTTGGGTGTTGATTTAGCCAAAAAGCGCATTTCTTTAAGTATAAAAGAACCTTAAATTATAAAGCTTGGAAACTGAAATGAAATACAAAAATTTAAAAGGCAGTCTTATACTGATTGCTGCCGCGCTTATATGGGGAATCGCTTTTGTCGCTCAAAGCGGCGCGGCAAAGCATGTTCCACCTTTCACATTTAACGCCCTGCGGTCATTTATAGGCGCGGGCGCACTCTACATATTTTATCTTTTGCTTAACCGCAAGAAAAAGACCACTTTTTTCCCTGTTCATAAGAAAGAGCGCAAGGGATATTATCTTGCGGCGGCCGTTTGCGGGCTGTGTCTGGCGGTTTCCATCAACCTTCAGCAGTTCGGCATTGCTTTTTATCCCGAAGGGGTAGCAAGCGAGGCCAGAGCCGGTTTTATAACTGCGCTGTATGTGATTTTGGTTCCGGTATTTTCTGTTTTTGCCCGCAAAAAAGTGGGAGCGGCAGTATGGCTTGGTGTGGCGATAGCCCTCATAGGGGTTTATATGCTCTGCTTTTCAGGCGGTGTCGACAAGATATACCTCGGGGATATATTGGTTTTGCTCTGTGCTTTTAGTTTCTCATTGCATATTATGGCGGTTGACCGATTTGTTGCAGTGACCGGCGGGGTGAAGCTTTCTATAATGCAGTTTGTTATCTGTGGTGCGGTTTCGGCCTTGTTGGCGGTGATTTTTGAGGCGAAAGACATAAATATCTCAAATATTTTAGCGGCAGCCCCACAGATACTTTATCTCGGAATAATGTCGAGCGGGGTGGCCTACACATTACAGATAGTGGGCCAAAAATATGCCGAGCCGACAATAGCCTCTATTTCTATGAGCCTTGAAAGCGTGTTTGCGGCACTCGGCGGCTGGATAATTTCGGGCAACAATTTGTCCAAAAGAGAATTTTTGGGATGCGGATTGGTTTTTGTTGCAATAGTTGTGGCTCAACTGCCGAAAAATAATAAAAAAACCGCTAAATCAGGAGAATATTCATAATTTGTTTATTAATTGAAGAAATTTGTTTGATATTATTGAAAAGGAAATTTTTATTGGAGGAATACAAATGATTAGTGTTACCGGATTAAGCAAACGGTATGGCACCCACCTCGCGGTTGAAAATGTGAGTTTTGAGATTAAAAAGGGTGAGGTTGTTGGCTTTTTGGGCCCCAACGGAGCAGGTAAATCTACAATAATGAATATTTTGACAGGCTACCTTTCCATGACTCAGGGAAAGGTTGAGGTTGATGGATTTGATGTTTCGGAACACCCTGAAGAGGCAAAGCGCCGCATAGGATATTTGCCCGAAATACCGCCTCTTTATATCGATATGAAGGTGCGAGAATATCTCAATTTTATCTATGACCTTAAAAAGGTCAAGTACCCGAAAAAGGCTCATATCAACGAGATATTAAAGCTTATGAAGATAGATAATGTTCAAAACAGACTCATTAAAAACCTTTCAAAAGGTTACCGCCAGAGGGTCGGTTTTGCACAGGCGCTTGTAGGAAACCCCGATGTGCTTATTCTTGATGAGCCTACCGTCGGACTTGACCCCAAGCAGATAATCGAGATCCGCAAGCTTATCGCTATGCTTGGCAAAAACCACACCATCATTCTTTCTTCTCATATACTTTCAGAAATTCAGGCTGTGTGTGAGAGAGTTATTATAATAAATAAGGGACAGCTCATAGCAGACGACACCGCCGAAAACCTCGGTGCTAAACTTTTGAGCGACCATTCCCTTGTGGCCAGAATTGTTTGCAATGAGAGTGATATGCTTGCTGCCCTTTCCTCGGTTAAGGGCGTTAAAAATGTCACATCTTTGGGCCGCAAGGAGGAAGGCGCTTATGATTTCCTTATAGAGCCTGAGGCAGGCACCGATATAAGGGCAGAGGTGTTTGACCGAGTTGTATCAAGAGACAAGAAGCTTTTAGCCCTCACAAATAACAGCGCATCTTTGGAGCAGGTATTCCTAAGACTTACAGAGGCTACTGATAACGAAACCGCGAGGCGAATGCTCGGCGGCGCAGTTAGCGCAACAGACGAGAAGGAGGCAAACTAAATGAATGCAGTATTTAAAAGGGAGTTCAGATCCTATTTTTCAACCCCGATAGGCTATATTTTAGTGGCGGCCCTCTATTTCTTTTTAGGTGTTTATTTCTCAACTATCTATACCTATGGCTCGCCTGATGTTTCAACGGTTGTTATGGCAATGTCTATTGTTATAGTTTTCACTCTGCCGATGCTCACTATGCGGCTGATGAGTGAGGACAAGCGCCAAAAGGTTGACCAAGTTTTACTTACAGCGCCTATAAAATTGACCGCAATAGTTATGGGCAAGTTCTGGGCCGCTATGGCAGTTTTCGCTATCGGGTTTATTCCGACGGTGATTTTCCAGATAATCGTTGCGACCTATGTTAGCGTCAATATTATGGCAACTATTTATTCACTTATCGGTGTTATGCTTTTGGGCGGAGCGCTTATTGCGATAGGTATGTTCATATCCTCCCTAACCGAAAGCTCGGTTGTGTCGGCAATACTCACGCTGGTTATTAACATCGTTGTTATCTATATGTCAAGCTTTGCCGGCCTTATAAATGTTGAGTGGATTTCAAAGATTTTGGAAAAAGCCGCATTCATTACAGCTTTTGAAAGCTTTGGTGAAAGCATTTTTTCGATAACAGATATTGTATACTTCTTGAGCATAATTGCAGTATTCCTATTCCTGTGTGTGCGTTCGCTTGAGAAGAGAAGATGGTCATAAGGAGGTTGGAAAGAATGGAAGAAAACAAAAACATAACCCCCGAAAACAAAAGGATGAAATTCAAGCTGAGCAAAGAAAAGATAATGAAGGCTCCCAAAAAGCTTAAAAACAGCGCGCTTCTCAAACGCGGAAGCTATTCTGTTGCCATTACCGTAGCATTTGTTGCAGGCGCAATACTTCTGAATATTCTTGTGGGCGCATTGTCGAACAGATTTGTTCTCGAATTTGATATATCTGCCGATCAGTCGAATTTTATAAGCGATGAAAATATGGAGTATATCAAGTCTGTAAAGGATAATGTGAATATAACTGTTTGCGCGGATGAGAATGATTATAAAGACGGATATATGGCTTATTATGCTTCTCAGCTCTATGGCGCAAACGGCGAAACAGACGGTTCTTATTACAAGCAGACAATAAATCTTATCAAAAAGTATGACGATTACAGCAAGTATATTTCGGTCGATTTTTTTGATACTCAAAGTTCTGAGTTTTCCAAGATAATGAGCGAATATGCCGATGAATCCTTAAGCTATGGTGATATTATAGTTTCAGCCGAGAAGGATGGCATCAAGCGTCACAAGATTATTAAATACAACGATATCTACAATTTAACCCAGGATACCACCTATGCAAGTTATGGTTACACATATTATAATATCACGGGCAATAATATCGAAACAGCTCTTACAAGCGCGGTTGCTTATTCTCTCAGCGCGGAGGATAAAAAGGTTGCTATAATATCGGGCCACTCGGCTAATGATTACACCGAGAACTACAAATCCCTCCTCATTACAAACAATTATGAGGTAGATTATATTACCGATGCGATAGTAAATTCTATATCTGATGAGTACGACGCAATTTTAATTGCGGCGCCTACCACCGACTTCTTAGATACAGAGCTTGATGTGCTGTCATCTTTCCTTGATAATGACGGAAAGCTCGGCAAAGGTCTTATCTTCTTCGGCGATGCAAGCTCCCCCTATCTGCCCAATTTTTATGAGTTTTTAGGCGAATGGGGAATAACGGTTGAAGAGGGAGTTCTTTACCAGACTAATTCCAACTATCATATTCCGGACGATCCAACCACCCTTTATATATATTCATCCGGTAACGATACCACTTTAGTAAACGATACAAATATTTGCGTGGCCGGTAAAAATATCCCGTTGACCACTGCATTTAGCAGTCAGGATTCAATAACCGTAACCTCTATTTTGAAGACGCCCGAATCCGTAGTTGCCGCGCCGGTAGGCACCGCTAAGGGATGGGCAGATGCCGGAGATTATGAAAAAGGCTCATATTGCGGTCTTATTCAAGCGGTTAAAACCGATCTTGATGATGACAATAATAAATTGAGCAGTTATGTAATGGCTTTCAGCAGCACCGAGTATATCAACTCTTCTTATGCTGAGATGTCGGCTTTGTCTAACAAGAATGTAAGCTTCAGCGTGGCAGAGCGCGCGGTGGGGGCTGAAAACACCGGTATTTCATTTTTGCCCAAGACCATCACTAACGAGAGCTTCGCAGGTTCTGTAACCGATTCGGGAGTGGCGGCTATAAAGTTTATATTCATCTTCCTGTTGCCCGCAATTCTTATTGTGGCAGGAATAGTTGTATATATTAAGAGAAGGAATGCATAATAAATGAGCAATTTCCCTGAAAATGCGAAATTAAATGACACCGGAATATCGGCGGAAGATGTCGCGCCCAAAGAAAACTCTTCTATCTTTTCCGATCCGTTAGAGCACAGAGCGAATACCCCCGTCAGGAAAAAGAAGCGCTGGTTATCGGCGCTTGCCTCCCTGCTCTGCGTGGCGATTTTAGCCGGCGGGACGATAGCTGTTATCAAATTGGTTCCAGAAAAAAAGGATGACACTACCGATCCAACCGTTGAAGATATCTCTGTGATAAATATGAAAGCGGATGATATGAGCGCGGTTACCGTGACCAATTCAAACGGCAGCTTCAAGTTTTATTCCGTGCTAGAGGCGGCCGAAGACGAAGAGGCGGAAGACACCGTTGTTTGGTATTTAGACGGATATGATAAATCCTTAATAAGCACTTCAGCGGCCGCGAGCGTTGCAGAATCGGCTTCTTATATCTTTGCTTCGCGCGAGATTACTCAGAAGACCGCCGAGGAATGCGGACTTGACAGTCCCCAGATAAAGGTTGATGTTGAATCAAAGGAAAAGGGAGATTTTTCCATACTTATCGGTGGCAAGTCGCCTGATAATGTGGGTGTTTATTTAAAGGTTTCTGATAAAGATGCTATTTACCTTGCGGATAATAGCATTGTGACCGAATTCGAATTCAAGGCTATCGATTTTGCAAATACCGATGCATTGCCCGGAGTTGCAGTCACAACCGAAATGGGAGGTTATAAAAACGGCAACGATGAGTTGACCTCTTTCGACAGCATAACTGTGACGGGGGCAAATTTCCCTGAGCCAGTGGTCATCGTACCTAATAACGATGAGCAGCTTTCTGATTATTTGACTCATCTTGTGGTTTCGCCCTCAAAGCGCATTGCAGAAAATGTTGATGAGCTATTCTCCCTCTTCCAAAATGGTGTTACTGCGAGCGGAGCTTATAGCTTTGATGTTTCGGCCAAATCTTTAGCCGCAACAGGGCTCGATTCTCCCGATTTTGAGGCTACCATAAAAATCAAGAACTATACCCACACTTTTAAATTCAAGCTACAGTCAGATGGCGGATATGCTGCGGTTTGTGACGGCAGCGCCCTTATTAAAAAAGTTGAGGGCACAAGTCTTCCGTTTATTGGGTATAAAACCACAGATTTTTATTCATCCTGGGTTTGCCTTAATTCTATAGTCAATCTTAAAGGCTTTACTATAAAAACCCCCGATGCTATATACGATTTCGGCATCGAGGTTGTTGAAGCCGAGGAGGAAGATGACGAGATTGACACCTATGTTATAACACACAACGGCGAGACTATCGACACCTCCGAATTCCAGGATTTCTATCAGGAATGTGTGACATTGTCCTGCTCGGATTACACGGTAGATTCTCTTGACGGCCAAGCAGAGTACACCTTTGTTTTCACATTTAATGATGAAATAGGCGGCAGTAGCACGGTTGAATTTATCAAATCGAGCGCCACTAAATATCAGTATCGCACAGACGGTGTGGATATGGGCAAGGTTAACTCTTCCGCGCTTAAAAAGATTATAAAATCTGTTGCGGAATTGGTTGCCGACGAGGCCTGAAATTAATCTTGACAAAATTTGCAGGGTAATATAAAATATAAAAGCAGTAGGGGCTGTATTTTTCGGTTAGAAAATGCAGCCCTATTTTATGCAAAAAACCAAAAAAGGAAGAGAGAAAATGTCTGCTTCTGTAAAGTATGATGTTGCAATTATCGGCGGAGGTATCGGCGGTCTTATGGCGGCCTATCGCCTCAAAAGAAACTCCCCCAAAATCAAAATCGCAATCACCGAGAGGGGTAACACCCTTGAGAAAAGGCACTGCCCCGCAGGTAGGGACAAGGCCTGCGTCCACTGCAAAACCTGCTCTATTACGAGCGGTTATGCAGGCGCAGGCGCATTTTCGGATGGAAAATTCAATCTCGGCACCGCCTACGGTGGCACCCTGGGCGAAGAGCTTGGAGACGCTAAGGCAAATGAGTATATAAATGAAGTCGACAAGATACTCAACAAATATTGCACTTCGGGCCAGCCGCAGGTTTACAAGTCGAACGAGGAGCTCAAGCTCAAATGTCTGCAAAACAATCTGCGCTTGCTTGATATGAATGTCAAGCACTTGGGGACTGACAAAAACTTCGACACGATGCAAAATCTCATAGATGCCATTGCCCAAGACGGCACCGATATGTTCAGCTTTTATGATTGCCAAAGTGTTGAAAAAACCGACAATGGATATGTTTTAAAATACACTAACGGCGAGCGGCTTTTGGCCGATAAAATCATTATTGCCACAGGCCGCGGCGGGGCTAACTTTGTGGCAGATTTCTGCCGTTCGTTTGGCGTGAAGATGCACTCTAATCATATTGACATTGGCGTCCGCGTTGAGATGAAGGATATTATCTGGAAAGATTTTTCCGACAAGATATATGAGCCCAAGATCCTTTACAAAACAAAAACCTTTGAGGATCGCTGCAGAATGTTCTGCTTTAACAAGGGCGGTCTTGTTTCGGCAGAAAATAACCGTGGGATCATCACGGCCAACGGCCACTCCTTTGCAGAGGCTGACAAGAAAACCGACAACTGCAATTTTGCGATACTTTCAAGCATAAGGTTCACAGAGCCATTCGACCAGCCGACCGAGTATGCCGAAAGCATTTCTCGACTTGCTAATATGATAGGCAAGGGCAGCGTTTTGGTTCAGCGTTTCGGAGACCTGGTCAGAGGCAGGCGCACTAACGAGCACCGCCTCGCTCAGAACACCGTTGAACCAACCTTAAAGGCCACCGCGGGGGATATCTCCTTGGTGCTGCCCCATCGCATACTCACAAATATTATTGAAACTATTTATGCCTTGGACAAGGTGGCGCCCGGCACCGCAAATGACGACACCTTGCTTTACGGCTGCGAAAGCAAGTATTACTCCATACGCCCCGAATTCATGAATGACAAGTTCGAGCTTACAGATGGGGTTTATATTATCGGAGACGGCAGCGGAATCTGCAGAGGGCTTTCTCAATCGGGCGCGATGGGCATTTATGTGGCCGATTGCATAACCAACTAACCGATTAAAAAAAGACCGATATAAGGGTTGAATTTGTCGATTTATTTATTGACTTTGAGGCCTCTTTGTGGTAGGATATTGATATAAGAATTATATGCTGCCAATATATTTTCAGATAAACGGCCTGAAGGTTTCTACAACACCGCCTAAGGTGTAACTATTGGTTCTACAAAGGCATTATTTTGGCAGACTTTAAATAAGTCTGCCTTTTTATATTAATTGTTATTTGTTTAGGCAGTTAATGATATTGTTGCTTCGCCAAAACAATCGTTATATGTATGAAAGGAGTCGCTTTATGAAAGCCCTTGAGGAGAAGATTTTAAAAGAAGGCACAGTTCTACCGGGCAATATTCTTAAAGTGGGCTCTTTTTTAAATCATAGGCTGGATGTTGAGTTTATAATGGAAATGGGCAAGGAGATCGCCCGCATTTTTTCTGACTGCGAGGTCACCAAAATACTCACTATTGAAACCTCCGGCATAGCGATAGCCATGGGAGCGGCTGCAGCGATGAAGCTGCCTGTGGTTTTCGCTAAAAAGAATAAAACCGGCAATCTGTCGGACGAGGTTTATAAAACCGTTGTTCATTCCTACACCCATGGCAAGGATTATAATGTTGTAGTCAGCAAAGAGTTTTTAGGTGAGTGCGACAAGGTCCTTATAATCGATGATTTTTTAGCTAATGGAAAGGCGCTTTTAGGGCTTATTGATATAGTAGAGCAGGCCGGCGCACATGTGGCGGGAACCTCCTGCGCGATCGAGAAAGGATTTCAGCGCGGAGGCGATGAGCTTCGCAAAAAGGGGATAAGGGTCGAATCCTTGGCTATTATCGAGAGTATGACTGACAGTGCAATCACCTTTAGAACCTAATTTTTGAATGTAATTTTATTTACATATAAATTAAAAAAGAGGAGATCGAAAAAATGAAAAAGTTACTCGCACTTCTTTTGGCTGTTGCAATGCTTGTTTGTTTTGCAGGCTGCGGCGACGCCGACACAAGCTCTGGCAGTGATGGCAACAAGGTTCCTTCTATTGAAGAAGTAGAATTGACCGTTCCTGCCGAAATCACCGCAATCGCAAAGGAAGATCTGAAGGTTGGATTTATTTTCCTCCACGATCAGAACTCCACTTATGACAAGAACTTCATGGATGCTGCTACAGCTGTTACCGAGAGACTCGGCCTTACCGATGATCAGGTAATTATGAAAACAAACATCCCTGAGAGCGATGAATGCTACACTGCCGCCAGCGAGCTGGTTAATGCGGGATGCGACCTTATTTTTGCAGACAGCTTCGGTCATGAGCCTTTCATGATTCAGGCTGCTAAAGAGTTTAAGGATGTTCAGTTCTGCCACGCTACCGGAACCAGAGCTCAGACCGAGCTTGTTCCCAACTATCACAATGCTTTCGCTTCTATCTACGAGGGCCGTTATCTTGCAGGTATTGCTGCAGGTATGAAGCTCAACGAAATGATAGAGCAAGGCAAAATCACTGCTGACAAAGCAAAGATGGGTTATGTAGGCGCTTTCCCCTATGCTGAGGTTATCTCGGGTTACACCTCTTTCTATCTCGGCGCTAAGTCGGTTTGCCCCACTGTAACAATGGATGTTAAATACACCAACTCTTGGTTTGATATCACTGCTGAAAACACCGCCGCAAAAGCTCTCATTCAGCAGGGCTGCGTTCTTGTCAGCCAGCACGCTGACTCTTCGGGCGCTCCCTCAGCTTGTGAGGAGGCAGGCGTTCCTAATGTTGCTTACAACATTGACACCTCCAATATCGGACCCAACACAGCTATTATCTCTTCCAAGATTTCTTGGGAGCCTTATTTCGAGCTTATCATCAAAGCTATGATTAATGGCGGCTCTATCCCCTCTGATTACTGCTCAAATCTTAAGAATGGCGGCGTTCAGCTCACCACTCTTAATGTTGCAGTTGCTGCTGAGGGTACTCAGGCAGCTATCGACACTGCGAAGCAGAAGCTTATTGACGGTGAACTCAAAGTATTTGATACCGCTACATTCACTGTAGATGGAAAAGAGCTTACTTCGTATTTGGCAGACGTTGTTGATGCAGGCGATTATGTGCCTGATTCCGAAGCCGTTTCGGACGGTAGCTTCAACGAGTCCGCAATGCGTTCAGCTCCCTATTTCAATATAATTATTGACGGCATCACCGCTGAAAAGTAATTAAATTTTCACGGGCGGAGCATATAGTATATGCTCCGCCTTATCTGATTTTAGGTTTGAAAAGAAGATTGCGGTGGCAATCCTCTTTTGAGAATTAAAAACGGAGGAGAAAAAATTGAGTAGTAATGCAGCCATTGAACTGAGAAACATCACCAAACGCTTTGGCAGCGTTGTGGCAAATAAAGATGTGTCTTTGACTGTTAATAAGGGCGAGATACTTTCTGTTTTAGGTGAAAACGGAAGCGGAAAAACTACCCTTATGAATATGATTTCGGGCATCTATTTTCCGGATAGCGGCCAGATTTTTATAGATGGCGAGGAGGTAGTCATTGCCTCCCCGAAGGACGCTTTTGCATACAAAATCGGAATGATTCATCAGCACTTTAAGCTGGTAGATATCTTCAGCGCCACTGAGAATATAATTTTAGGGCTTAAAGGTGAGGGTAAGTATAACCTCAAACAGGCTGCAAATAGGGTAAAGGAAATCAGTGACAAGTACGGTTTTGATATCGACCCTTTAAAGAAGATTCACGAAATGTCGGTCTCGGAGAAGCAGACTGTTGAAATAATCAAGGTTCTCTATCGCGGAGCAGATATTCTCATTTTGGACGAGCCGACGGCTGTTTTGACCCCTCAGGAGACACAGAAACTTTTTGCCGTTTTGCGCCGTATGCGGGATGACGGCAAAGCAATTATAATTATCACCCACAAGCTCCATGAGGTGCTATCCCTTTCGGATAGGGTGGCTGTTTTGAGAAAGGGTGAATATATCGGCACGGTAAATACTGCCGAAACCGATGAATCTCAGCTGACAGAAATGATGGTTGGCAAGAAGATATCCCTCAATATTGAGCGCAGCCAGCCGACAAACCCTCAGGACAGGCTTATAGTTAAAAATCTCAACTGCATCAACCGCGAAGGGGTAAAGGTGTTAGACGATATTTCCTTTACAGCTCGCTCAGGTGAGATTTTGGGTATTGCCGGAATTGCGGGCTCAGGCCAGAGAGAGCTGCTCGAGGCGATTGCAGGGCTTCAGCATATCGACCAAGGGGAGATTATCTATCACAACCCTAAAACCGAAAAAGAAGACAACCTCCGAGATAAAACTCCTCTCCAGATAAGAGAACTGGGAGTCAGGCTTTCGTTCGTTCCGGAGGATAGGCTCGGGATGGGACTTGTCGGCAATATGGATATTATCGACAATATGATGCTTAGAAGCTACCGTAAGGGCAAGTCAGTATTCCTTGAGAGAAAGGCTCCAAAGGATCTTGCTATGCATATTATAGAGGATCTTGAGGTTGTCACTCCGGGCGCCACAACACCTGTGCGCCAACTTTCGGGAGGAAATGTTCAAAAGGTGCTTGTAGGAAGGGAAATTGCCTCCTCTCCTACAGTGTTGATGGCAGCATACCCCGTAAGAGGGCTTGATATAAACTCCTCGTATACTATTTATAACCTGCTTAACAAGCAGAAAGAAAACGGAGCCGCTGTTATATTTGTGGGCGAGGATTTAGATGTTCTCATTGAACTTTGCGACAGAATATTGGTTATAAGCTCGGGCACAGTAAGCGGAATTGTTGACGGCCGAACAGCCGTTAAAGAAGAGATAGGTCTACTAATGACCAAATCAACTCACGGGGGTGAGAAGGGTGAGTAATAACACAAAAGTAAAACAGAATCATGAGCCTCTTATCCACATCACTAAGCGTGAAGATATCAGCGGCATTAAATCTTTGGGAGTGCATATTATAGGCCTTTTGCTTTCCTTGGCATTGTGCGGAGTTCTTATTGCGGCTTTTACGGGACTAAGCCCCATTGATGTTTATGTAAAGATGTTCGAGGGCACCTACGGCGGTGAGATAACAAGGGTCAAGGCGCTTCACAGCGCAGCGATTTTGCTTTGCGTTTCTTTAGCCGTAACACCTGCTTTCAAGATGAAATTTTGGAACATTGGAGCAGAGGGTCAGGTTCTTATGGGAGGCCTTTCGGCGGCATTTTGCATGATGAATTTCGGCGGAACGGTAAGCGAGCCGATGCTTCTCATAATTATGTTTTTTGCCAGCCTTATAACGGGTATAATCTGGGGAGTTATCCCTGCAATATTCAAGGCTTTGTGGAACACTAATGAAACACTCTTTACCCTGATGATGAATTATGTTGCCACAACCCTTGTGGGTTATTTTATAATGGTGAAGGATCGCTCGGGCAGAAGCGACCTTGGAATTATAAACGAAAGAACAAGCTATGGATACCTGCCTAAGCTTTTCGGGCAGAACTATTTACTTAACATCGCGGTAGTGCTTATTATAACAACGCTGATGTTTGTATATCTTAAATACAGCAAGCAAGGATACGAAATCTCGGTCGTAGGCGAAAGCCAGAATACAGCCCGCTATGTAGGCATCAATGTTAAAAAGGTTATTATAAGGACAATGGCTATATCAGGCGCAATTTGCGGTATTACCGGCCTGATGATTGTTGCGGGCTCTCCCACACCGACACTTAATGAAAATATTGTGGGCGGCTACGGATTTACGGCAATCTTGGTTTCCTGGATGTCAAAATTCAATCCTATCACAATGGTGCTCGTCTCGCTCTTGGTTATCTTTCTCAGCAATGGCAGCGCTTCTGCTACAGATGCCCTTAAAATTGACAGCAGTATCGGCGACGTTTTAACTGCGATAGTAATCTTCTTTATTATCGGTTGTGAATTTTTCACCAGATATAAAATCAACTTCCGCACTCGAAAGAAAGGAGAACCGAAATGTTAGGTATGTTATCCAACCTCATTAATCAGACCTTGGGATATAGCTCGACCCTGCTTTTCGGCTCCACAGGTGAAATTATAACCGAGAAATCGGGCAACCTTAATCTCGGAACCCCCGGCATAATGTGTATGGGAGGAGTTTCAGGTGTAGTGGGAGCCTACTTCTACACATCGGCTGCTGATACCATCAACCCATTTTGGGCTGTATTTATTACCTTTATTGCGGCAATCGTAGGCTCGCTTTTCACAACTCTGATTTACAGCTTTTTAACTATAACACTTAAGGCTAATCAAAATGTAACAGGTCTTGCTCTTACCACGTTTGGCGTGGGCTTCAGCAATTTTATCGGGGGCATAATCAACAGTAAGGCAGAAGGGAATACCGGACTTTCGGCATTTCCCGATGTGGCAATGATTTATCAAACAAAATTGCCTTTTGCCGATAAACTAGGCTTTGTGGGAGACGCTTTCCTTTCCTCTGGGTTTATGACATATTTCTCTATTGTTGTGGCCTTGATAGTATCCTTTGTGATAAGCCGCACGCGTATAGGTCTTAACCTACGCTCGGTGGGCGAAAACCCCGCAACGGCAGATGCTGCAGGCATCAATGTGGACAGATATAAATATGTTGCCACCTGCATCGGAGGTGTTATTTCGGGTCTTGGCGGTTTGCATTTTGTAATGCAGTATGCAGCCGGTGGCTGGAATAAGGACTCTATCGGTCAGTTGGGTTGGCTTTCGGTTGCGCTTGTTATATTTGCTGTTTGGAGACCGAAGCTCGGCATTTTGGGTTCTATAATCTTTGGAGCGCTATATGTTTTCGGAATTTGCCTGCCGGGGATTACAACAAGAACCCAACAGCTTTTAGAACTGTTGCCATATATAGTCACGATAATCGTGCTGGCGGTTTCAAGTATGCGCAACAAGAAGGAAAATCAACCGCCTGAGAGCTTGGGACTTTCATATTTTAGGGAAGAAAGATAAAAATTTTCACAGTTAATTTCAGGAAAAAGGCAAATGTACGCCTGATGTTTGCAGCGCGCTGCTTCGGTGGTTTAACCCGAGCGGCGCGTTGCTGTTTTATATAAAATTGAAATAGATAATATTATTTGATTAAAACAAAAACAAACGAGTCCGGCTTTATACCGGACTCGTTGATGAAAGTTTTAATATTTATATTTGCTCGCCGACTCTGATTTCTTCTAAGGCAGTCTGCATTTTTTCGTGGATAATATCTCCAAGCTCGGAGGAGTTCATTTCGGCAAACTGCTCAGGAAAAATAACATCAAGCAGTCTAAACTCTACTTCGGTCTTTCTGCGGAACATATTTTTAACGATACTGCGGGTGTTATCGATAACACAAACGGCAATTGGCACCTTTGCCTTCATCGCGATTTTAAGAGAGCCGTTTCTGAAAGGGAGAAGCTCGCAGGATTTGCTGACATAGCCTTCAGGGAAAAGGGCTATTGAGGCTTTATCTTCTTCAATAATCTTAATTGCTTTTACTATAGTTTTTGCGGCTTCGCGGTTGTTCTCGCGGTCTATTGGCAGAGAGTTAAGCCTATGCATCGCTCTGGCGATGAAGGGCATGGTTTTATAAATTTCCTTCTTGCCTATAAAGCCTATCTCAGCATCGGGAAAGACCGAATATATAATAACAGGGTCAAAATCGTGCTGATGGTTGCAAACGAAAAGCATACGGGTGTTTTCAGGCAGCTTTTCAATTCCTTGCGTATTGATTTTCACCCTTGCCAAGAAAATTATTATCGGCAGAGAGTGTTTGACGAGAAACCGAAAAAACTTTGACGAGCCTTTGGGCGGTTTTTTCATATCGGTAAACAAAATAGTCAGGGCAAATACCGCCATTTGGATAAGTATAAAGCCTATGAAGAATGCAACAAGCAACACCGGCGCAAGCCACCAAGAGTAAGGCTTGCGCAGTATCTCAAAAAAGTTGTTGAGTATTGGAATAAGCGCGGCGCTTGCCACAAGATAAAAATAAATCATTGTAATACCTCAATTTTGTTTTCTAACGATGCCGTACTCATCTTCAAGGCTGAAATAAGGGCATTCGCGAGTCTGCGAGGTTAAAAATCGGCCCATTTCGTCCTCGTCGAGGGCGGCGTCACAGTAGTAACATTCGTCCTGCTCGTCGTATATATAATTAGCGCAAACTTCGCAATGGTTTTTCATATATTAGTTCCCTTCGGTTTGAAGATAGCTTGTCACTGCATAAACGGTCTGTCCGTTGTAGGAAAGCTTTGACCAGCCGTTTGACCCGATACCGACACGGGTGACATATTCTCCGTTTTTAAGGGTGTAAACTATAGTGGAGTCATCCTTGCTTGTCGGTACCGAGCGCAGGTTCGCTTCACTTTTTGCAGTGACCTGCTCGTTTACGGGAGAGTAAACCACGGTCGAGTGGTCGTTCTCGGCGGTGTCTGGATTGTAGCTGAGGTCGGTGGTCAAATAGCTTGTCAGGGCGTATACCGTCTGCCCATTGTAGGAAAGCTTTGACCAACCGTTTGAGCCGATGCCTGTTCTGGTTGCGACCTCGCCGTTTTTGAGGGTGTGAACAATAGTGGAATCATCCTTGCTTGTTGGCACGGAGCGCAAATTTGTTTCGCTCTTGGCGGTGATTTGCTCATTAACGGTGGTGTAGGCGCTGTCTGTCGGGGCTGTCTCAGGCTCAGAAGGTGTGGCATAATTAAGGTCGGTTGTAAGATAACTTGAAACGGCATAGACCGTCTGACCATTGTAGGAAAGCTTTGACCAGCCGTTAGTACCGACCGCTGTTCTGGGTACGACATCACCGTTTTTAAGCGAGCCCACAACATTAGAATTTGTGGTGGCGGCGTCGCGCAAATTAACTTCATCCTTTGCGGTGACCTGCTCGTTTACGGCGGTGTAGGTGTTATCCTTTTCCACAGGGGCGGTAGCTTCGGGTACGGCCGCATTGCTTTTGGGAGAGGCTTTTTCCTTTGTGAAGTAGGAAACTACCAGGTCGGTATAGCCGTTTACACCATCCACCTTGCCCATATTTGTGTACTGCCACATATCAAATTTACCGCTGTAGTCGGGTGTTTCCACCTGAGGATAGGTTGTTTGGGAATAATGAGCCACCCAAATTTTATAGTTTTGTTCTATGCTGGAGGTTTGCCAATAAGTATCCGCAGTCAGCTCACTTTTTGCAGCATAGAGCATACCCTCATATCCAAGACTTTCAATATGAGAAAGGAAGGTCGTGGCATTTTGAGTTCGGATTGAGTTTGTCAGACCATACATTCGGCTTGAAGTCGACAAAAAGCCCTCACAGTTGTAAACAACGGGGTAGGATATACTGTAGCCCTTGATTTGCTCAGCAACCCACTTTGCCTCCTCTAAGGCTTCGGCTTGATTAATTGCGGTAGAGAAAAAGTAGACCCCTGTGAGCAAGCCTTGGTTGTTCGCCTGTTGGAGGTTATAGTCGGCGTATTCATCCTTGTATATCTTACCGTTCTCCGCGCGGTAGCCCACGCGTATGATTGCAAAATCGATGCCGGCGGCTTTAACCTTTGCCCAGTTGATTTTGCCTTGCCATTTGGAAACATCTATTCCGTTGGCCTTGCCAGTTTTTGTTTCAAGCTGTGTTGCATTTATAACGGTGCCGGTCCCGTTTTTGTCGGCGGCAGGCTCAGGGTCGACAGCGGTATCGCTTGAGTTCTGTGAGGCATCGCCGCCGGTTTCTTTCGAGCTTGTCTGCGATGGGGTTTGAGAAGATGAGCCGGTTTGAAAATCATCCCCCAAAGAGGAAAGCGAGGCGGAGGTTGAGAGAGTGTCTTTATCATTCTTTTTACAGCCGCAAAGGAACGATAAAATCATCAGCGAGCATAAAAAGATATGAAAAAAATTCTTTCTATTTAACATTTATAATTCCTTTTCTTTTTATTCGAATTCTATCTTTCGCCCAAGCGGAGGGAGCGAAAAGTAGAATTATGGGCAATATTTCCAAGCGGCCTAAAAGCATAGCAAATGACAGCACCCAGGTTGAGATATCGGAGTAGCATGAGTAATTGCTCATAGGGCCGATCAAGGAAAATCCGGGGCCGATATTGTTAAAACAGGAAGCGGCTGCCGAAATATTGGTTTCAAGATCAAATGAATCAAACACGCTTATAAGCAGGAAAATTGCGGTAAGGCACAGGAAATAAAGTGCCAAATAGGTTGTAACATTAACAACGGTGCTGTTGTCAACCTTTTTGCCTTCAAAGCGCAGAGACTCGACCGAGCGTGAATGCAGCATATGCCTTAAATTCGCGCGGATTTGTTTAAAGAGCAGAATCACTCTTGATAATTTGAAGCCGCCTGCGGTAGAGCCTGCACACGCGCCTGTAAACATCAGTATAAACAAAATTGTTTTAGGAAGTGTCGGCCACAAATTAAAGTCGGTTGTAGCGTAACCTGTTGTTGAAATTATTGAAGCCACCTGAAAAGCCGATTGGCGCAAGGAGTCGGAAAGATTGCCTACTATAGGGTATATATTGTAGGTGATGGCACCGACCGAAACTGCTACTATGCCTAAATATGTCCAAAGCTCCTCGCTTTTAAAAATCGAGTGAGCTTTGCGCATAAGCAAAAGATAGTAAAGGTTGAAGTTGATGCCAAATAAGAGCATAAATACCGTTATAACCCATTGGCTGTAAGGGTTGCAGCCGGCGAGGCCGTCGGAGTAAATGCTGAAGCCGCCGGTGCCCGCTGTGCCGAGGCTGAAGACAAGGCTTTCAAAAAGGGACATCCCTCCGCAAAGGAGGAGAATGATCTCAATGGAGGTCAGTGCAATATATATAAGATAAAGTATCTTTGCAGTAGATGTGACCTTGGGGACAAGCTTGCCTACGATCGGGCCAGGCATTTCGGCGCGCATAATATGGATAGAGCGGCCGGTATCGGTGGGGACTATCGCCATTATCAGCACCAGCACACCCATACCGCCTATCCAGTGGGTAAAGCTTCTCCAAAAAAGTATCGCGTGGGACATGGCTTCAACATTTTCGACTATTGAAGCTCCTGTTGTTGAAAGTCCGCTTGCGGTTTCAAAGAAAGCGTTGGTATAGGACGGGATCTCCCCGCTTATAACAAAAGGTAAAGCACCTATCGCCGAGAAGGATATCCAAGCGAGGGCCACTATAGCAAAACCCTCTCTTGCAAAGATGGTTCTGTCTAAAGGCTTGTTGAAAAATGTGAGAGCAAGGCCAAAAAGCAGAGCAACGGCAGCTGTTATTAAAAAAGCAAAGGCGCTCTGCTCGTGATATAAAAGCCCGCAAATAAAGGGCGGCATCATCAGCGCCGCTTCAAGCATTATGATGCGGCCGAGCATATAAAAAACCATTCTTCTATTCATAGCATAGCCTCACTTAAGAATATCAGATAAGGTGTTTATGCGTTGGTTTGCTGCAAAAACTACCACCTTATCACCTGCCAGGAGCATATCTTCACCTGAGGGGATGAGGGTTTTTCTGTCCCGCATAATTCCTGCTATCAGGATGTTTTGCTTGGTGGGCAGTTCTTTGAAAGGCACCTTCAGCATCGGGAAGTCGGATTTCACCTTGAATTCCAGCACCTCGATCTTGTCGTCCATCAGCTTATACAAAGTCTCAACGCTGCTGCCCACCGAGTTGTTAAGTGCTCGGGCATACTTTACCAAAATATCGCTTATAAGCTTTT
Source organism: Acutalibacteraceae bacterium (assembly GCA_045656665.1). Lineage (GTDB taxonomy): Bacteria > Bacillota > Clostridia > Oscillospirales > Acutalibacteraceae > UBA737. Next base: position 28,449 of record JAZORP010000064.1, read on the forward strand.
TTGGGGATACTATGCAGTCAAGCCCCCAATGGTCTGCAAGGGAAATAAGCTCTTCGCGGTTGACCTTGGCGATGACTTTAGGCACATTTTTAGACTGTGCAAATGAGGAGAGGAGGATGTTTTCCTCGTCAAGTCCTGTCAGAGCGACGAATGCGTCAAGGGTGGCAAGGCCTTCTTCAAGCAGGAGCTCCTGCTGAGCACCGTCACCGTTTATAACAATGGCTTTAGGCAGAGCTTCGCAAAGCTCCTCGCAAAGGCGAGGGTCACGCTCGATTATAGTTACATTGCTGCCCGAGGCAGTCAGCCTTTTAGCAAGATAATATGCGGTGCGGCTGCCGCCCAAGATCATTATTTTACGGGCCTGTTTTTGAAGGGTGCCTAATTTTTTGAGCAACTTTGTTATCTCGGAGTGGGATGCGGCAATACCTATTTTGTCACCGCTTTTGAGGACAAAGTTACCATCTGGGATATAGGCCTCGTTCCCACGCTGAACAGCACAGATAAGGAAACTGCCGTTATATTTGGTGCGCATATCTGTGATGCGCACACCGTCCAGCACAGAGTCAGGCTTTAAGCGCAGCTCTATCATTTCGAAGCCTCTTACAGAAAAGGTTTCAATTTTAGCGGCCGACGGCAGCTTTAATATATTGAAAAGCTCGTGAGCGGCTAAAAGTTCGGGGTTTATCGCCATAGAAAGGTCGAGATTTTGGCGCATAAAGCTTAGGCTTCGGTCATTATATTCAGGGTTGCGGATTCGGGCTATCGTGTGCTTTGCACCCATTTTTTTGGCCAAGAAGCAGCTGAGCATATTAAGCTCATCAGAACCGGTAGCAGTTACGACAAGCTCGGTTTTTTCGACACCGGCCTCCGATAAGATATCACAATCGGCACCGTTACCGCAAACACCGAAAACATCGTGAATATTTGTGATTTCAGTAATTACATTTTGGTTGTTATCAACGGCAGTAACATCGTGACCCTCGGCAACAAGGCTTGATAGGAGGGTGGAGCCGATCTTACCGCAGCCGATAATAATAATCTTCACATTAATATCCCCTTATAATAATTATATATCGATTACAGTTTAACACTTTTCACTCCCTTTTACAATAATAATTTTTGAAACGGTCTCACTCTTGAAAAATGATAAATTTTAGTGTATTATTGCTTTGGTGAGAAAAAATGATATTTAAAAGCAAACCGACATACGATTGGCTTATAGTAGGTCTTGGCAATCCCGGGATGCAGTATGAAAACACACGGCATAATGTGGGCTTTGCCGCTGCGGACCTTTTTGCCCAGCAGCAGGGCTTTCTTTTTGGTAAAAACAAAATGGAGGCTGTCCTCGGGGAGTGCAGGATAGGTGCAGCACGCATTCTTGTTGCAAAACCGCAGACCTTTATGAACAATTCGGGCAGAGCGGTTTCTAAAATTGCCGCGTTTTACAAAATACCTGCCGAAAAGATTATACTTCTACATGATGATATTTCTCTCGATGTGGGCAAGCTTCGTATGCGCCGAAAAGGCAGCCATGGCGGGCACAACGGAATGAAAGACATTATTGAGCTTATGGGCACGGATAATATAATGCGGGTCAAGATAGGTGTTGGAGCAAAGCCGCATCCTGACTATGATTTGGCGAGTTGGGTTCTGGCAAAATTTCCGCCTGAGCAAAAAGACGAGCTGCAAAAAGCGCTTGATAATACCGTATCAGCCTTGAAAGAGATTATCTTAAGAGGGATAGATTCGGCAATGAATAAATATAACAGCTGAGGGAAGTATGAGTTTTTTCAACGAAATACTTTTAAAGGATTCGGGATATGCAGCACTCCTGAATGACATTAAAAAGGGGCGACTGCCGCTCGCCTGCACGGGGCTGTCGATGATTCACAAGGCGGTGATAACGGCGGCTTTGAATGAGCACACAGGGATGAAGATCGCTGTTATAACTCACGATGAGGCCTCCGCAAATGAGCTTGCTTGCGATGCTGCCGATTTGGGGCTTAGAGCCATCAATTTTCCGCTCAGAGACTACTGTATAGGAGATTTAAGCGGCTACTCAAGAGAATACGAGCGCAAGCGCATAGACACCCTGTCCAAACTTTTGGACGGGGAATTTGATCTGCTTACAATATCGGTGGATGCTGCCGTTCAGTATACTACTCCACCCGAAATTTTAGAGAGCGCGCGTTTTAGTTTAAAATCGGGCGACATTATTGGCATAGAGACCCTCACAGAAAAGCTTTTGAATGCAGGATATGTCAGATGTGAGCTTTGCGAGGGAGCGGGGCAGTTTTCGGTCAGGGGCGGAATTTTTGATATATTCCCTATAAGTTATGAAAAACCCTGCCGTATTGAGTTTTGGGGCGATGAGATAGACGCCGTTTCTTTTTTTGAGCCTGACACTCAGCGCCGCACCGAAAATGCAGAGGAAATAAAAATAACGCCTGCTAAAGAGGTGCTTTGCGCAAATGAAGAGCTTGTGCAGATTCTCGAAAATTATCTTTCTTTTGCCAAAAAGCTAACCGAGCCTCAAAAGCAACGGTTGACGGCCGATATAGAAGCCTTAAAGGGCGGACTTTCGGTACCTTCTGATCGATACATCCCTCTTATTTACAGAGGCGGTCATACAATTTTTGACTATCTTGGAGAGAGCCTTGTTTTAGTAAGCGAAAGCGGTAATATAACCGACAGGCTTAAAAGTATGGCGGTGCAGCAATCGGCAGATGCAGAGAGTTTTTTAGAGGAGGGCTTTTTATCGGGAGGGACCTGCAAGCTGTGGCTCGATAAAACCGATTTCTGGGCCTGCCTTGAGGACGCGGCTATATTGGAAAACTTCCCAAGAACCTCCTACGAGCTTAAAATAAAGGATATAATTAATTTTAATTATAAGCGGTCTACTCCTTGGGGCGGAGATATAAATGTTTTAACAGAGGATATTTCCTATATTGCAGAGCAAAAGGGAAGGGTTGTGATCCTCGCTGGGGAAAAACGGGCAGCAAGCCTACTTTGCGACAGCTTGAACGAAAAGGGCATACACGCTGCTTTCAGCGAAAATTTAAATACTTTGATTTCAGGAGTCACAGTCACTACGGGAGGGCTTTCAAGCGGGTTTGAAATACCATCACAACGGTTTTTGGCTGTGACCCACCGCCATATAGCCACAAGCGAAAAGCGTAAGCGCAAGAGGCCGAAAAATGCCAAAGAGATAGGCTCTCTTGACGAGCTACGCCAAGGGGATTATGTTGTGCACGAATCCCACGGCATAGGAATTTTTGACGGCATAAACCGAATTACAAATGCGGGTGTTACAAAGGATTATATAAAAATAAAGTATGCAAAAAGTGATGTTTTATATGTCCCAGTGACCCAGCTTGACCTTGTGTCGAGATATATAGGAGCGGCCTCAGAGGAGGGCACGATAAAGCTCAACCGCTTAGGCGGCAGCGAATGGCAAAAGACCCGCCGCAGGGTCAAAGCGGCGGTCAGGGATATGGCTAAGCAGTTGACCGCTTTGTATGCCAAGAGAATGTCGGTAAAGGGATATGCTTTCGGTCCTGACACCGACCTACAAAACGATTTTGAGCGCAGATTTGAGTATGACGAGACCGAGGACCAGCTGCGCTGCATAAATGAAATAAAGGCAGATATGGAGCGTGCTGTTCCGATGGACCGTCTGCTCTGTGGAGATGTGGGCTTCGGCAAAACCGAGGTAGCATTAAGGGCGGCCTTCAAGTGCATAAGTGAGGGAAAGCAATGCGCATTGTTAGTGCCGACTACGATTCTCGCGATGCAGCATTATAACACCATTATCCGCCGTTTTGGTGATATGCCTATTACGGTCAAACTTTTGAACCGCTTTGTTTCTCCAAAACAGCAAGCCAAAATCATATCCGACCTTAAATGCGGCCGGGTGGATATGGTGGTTGGAACCCACAGGCTCATATCAAAGGATGTCAGTTTTAAAGATATAGGGCTTGTCATAATAGACGAGGAGCAGCGTTTCGGTGTAGCTCAAAAGGAGAGGCTCAAAGAGCTTTATCCCTTTGTGGATATACTAACCCTTAGCGCAACCCCTATCCCGAGAACACTTAATATGGCTATGTCGGGGCTTAGAGATATGTCATCAATAGATGAGGCTCCGGGAGACCGACATCCGGTGCAGACCTATGTGCTTGAATATAACACAGGTCTTATAACAGATGCGATAAACAGGGAAATCCGCCGCGGCGGGCAGATATACTATCTGCACAACCGAGTTGAGTCGATTGAACGCTGCGCCGCAAGGCTCAAGCAGAGATTGCCCGATATAAATATCGGCATAGCCCACGGCAAAATGAGCGAGGATGAGCTTACAGATGTTTGGAAAAAGCTTCTTGAGCACGAGATAGACCTGCTTGTTTGCACAACTATTATCGAAACCGGAGTTGATGTCTCGAATGCCAATACCCTCATAATCGAGGATGCTGACAGAATGGGGCTAGCGCAGCTACATCAGTTGAGAGGCCGCGTCGGCCGCTCGCCGAGGAGAGCCTATGCGTATTTCTGCTTTGCTCAAAACAGGCAGCTTTCCGATATAGCCTCAAAGCGACTTGAGGCGATAAGAGAATACACCGAATTCGGCTCAGGCTTTAAAATTGCTATGAGGGATCTTGAAATTAGAGGAGCCGGAAGCATTTTGGGTGGAGATCAGCACGGAAATATGGAGTCGGTAGGGTATGATATGTACCTCAAGCTCTTGTCTGAAGCGGTCAAGAGCGAGAACGGCGAAGAGATAGCCGATGATATCCCTTGCACGGTTGACCTTAATGTTTCGGCGCATATACCCGAAGGCTATATAGAGTCACTTTCGGCAAGACTCGGTATTTACAAGCGAATAGCCGCCATCAAAAATGACGATGATGCATCGGATGTGATTGATGAGCTTTGTGACCGTTTTGGCGAGCCGCCGATATCGGTGATGGGGCTTATAGATATCGCCATTCTTCGCAACAAGGCAGCGGCCGCTGATATTGCCGAGATCACCGGCACCGCAAATTCGGCAATTTTGCATATCAATTCTATAAAGCCGGAGGTTATGGCCAAGCTTTCGGCCTATTTCGGCAATCGCTTTATGCTGAATGCATCGGGAAAACCGGTCTACACAATAAGGCTCAAAACGGGTCAGAAAATGTCTGATCTTGTAGCAGAGCTAGGGCGAGCGCTTTAACAATCCTTTTCAAAAAAATATAGACTTTTGGATGTATATGATATATAATATGATTATTAATACCGTCTTTTGGAGGCACAAAATGAAAATTTTAAAGAGATTGGCTGCCGCTTTGTTGATGATTATGTTGGTATTCTCCTTTGCAGGCTGCCACAAGAAGGATGAGATAGCCGTTAAGGTTGGGGATGTTGAATTTACATCGGCCTATTATATGTGCGCGCTGATTAATGCCGACTCTCAGGCAAAAACCATTATTTACGAGGATCTCACCGATGAGGAAAAGGAAAGCTCTGATATAGATTACTATTCCAAAAAGGTTGAGGGCGAGGAATATGTCGAGTGGGTAGAAAAAACCGCTATCGACACTTTGAAGAAAATCGCCGCATATAAAACCCTTTGCGCCAAAAACGAGCTTGAAATAGATGAAGAAAAGAAGACCGAGGCTGAGCAGTACGCTTCATATTATTGGTCGTCATACGGATATTCTGTATATTTTGAGCCTAACGGTGTGAGCCAAGCCACCTATGTTAAGTATATGACCGACTCTTATTATTCTGAGCGTTATTTTGAGTATATTTACGGCAAAGAGGGCGAAAAAGCCATTGCTTCCGACAAGGTGCTTGAGACTATGTATGACAATTTTATCATTGCCAATGTCATAGATGCTTCATTTAATGATGAGATGACTGATAAGGATAAAACCGAGCTCAAAACAAAGCTTGAGTCATATATGAATGACCTCAAAAACGGAGCCAAGACCTTTGAAGAGGTTTATAATGACTACAACGGTGTAGAGGAAAAAGAAGAAACCGAAACCACCGATACCGAGGAAACTGATGAACCGGCCCCGAAGGATAAGTATGCAAGCGTTTTGGGAGCGGAGGATACGGTTTACGAGTATGAGTATTTTGAAGAGGTAGAAAAGCTTAAGACGGGCGAAATAACCATCATCGAGAAGGATGATGACGCAGGACTTACACTTGTTGTAAAGCAGGATATTTCGGCCGACCCGTATTATGCAGAAAGCCTCGATATGATATCCCGCCATATTATCGCCGATCAAGAGTTTGAAAAGGATATTGAAAAGTATGCCGAAAAGCTTGAAACGGTTATAGAAAAATACGCTGTTAATCAGTTTAAGGTCAAGAAAATTAAACAACCGCAGTATTGATATTAAGTCAAAAGAGCTGTTGCAATCTGCAACAGCTCTTTTTGTATAACGAAAACCACTCGCTTTGCGAGTGGTTCAAAAGAGGCTTTTGCTGCTCTGCAGTTCCGCTGCAGCGGAGGCTGCCCTGTGTTTGGAATTAGAGTATTTCACTTTACTTTTTCTACCTTGCAGTCGGTATAGTAATGCTTTAAAATTTCTTGAAAGCTGCTGCCCTGTTTGGCCATATAGTTTGCTCCGTTTTGGCTCATACCAACGCCATGTCCGTATCCGTAAACCGTGAATGTAAAATTTTCTTCTGCATAGGACACCTCAAAATTTGAAGAACGAAGGTCTAAAAGGCTTCTTATTCTGCTGCCACTTAATGCTTTGTTGCAAACGGTAATTTCTGTGACTGTTCCCGAATCTGTGCGGGATATTGAGCCGAAATAATTTTCGGGCGAACCGAGGAACTCTAATTCCTCAGACAGTTTTTCCTTAAGCTGGTCAGTAGAGAGGGTTTTGGTTGTTACATAATTGTCGGCGAGTTTGTCGCCCTCGCTTGGTACTGATTTCAGGTAGGGCAGCTGGTTGCCCCAAATGTCCTTGCAGTCTTCGGTTTTACCGGAGGATATCGCGTGATAAACTGCATTTATGGGCTTGCCGTCATAGGTTATCATATAATCTTCAACTTCATTTATAACACCTTTGATTTTATCGGTGTATTCATCGGCTTTATCACCCCATTTTTCACGGGCTTTTTCCTCGTTTATATAGCTTTGGTCGGTCAACGGATCATCGGTTATGTCATAGCTTTTTTGCGAATTTTCCGCCTTGCGACAACAGGCGAATGTGTAGGCCGCAACGGCTTGGGCTTTAAGAGCCTCACTTTCGTAAAGGGCGGGCATTTCCGCGGCCACCACACCGAATATATAATCCTCGGCTTTAAGCTCTATCACCTCTCCGCTTTGTGTGTTGCAAAGCAGGAAGCTGGTTGCTTTTGCCTCTTTTGCTTTCGGAACATTATTAATAACCGTCGCCATTGTAGCAACCGAATTGGAGTTGCCTATAACTCCTAATGGCATCAGTAGCATCACTGCCGAGATTATGAGTGTGATATAAATTGCTTTTTTCATATATTTTACCTCTTTTTTACCTTTCGCTGTTGACTTTCCGTCCCTCAAATTATAAAATTATACTGTTAGATTATATGATTGTCCTTAGCAATTAATGTTTTGGAGTGTAAAAAATGCAATATAAAAAAATCATGCTTTTCTTTTGGCCGGCGCTTGCCCTGTGTGTTATTTTGAGGACGCTTCAGTTGGTCTTCACCATAGAAGCGGGAACCGGATTTTTTGTGCCGGAATTTTCGCATTATGGCTGGTATATTTTGGCTGTCATATTCTTATTCGGGCTTGTTTCGGCGGCTTTTGCTTTTACTGCCCACCGTTCGCCTGAGGCGCCGCCCAGAATAAATATATTTATAAGCGCGGCTTCTTTAATTTTGGCTATTATAATACCTGTTGAACTGCTCACCCTGCCTTCGGGAGTTGCTGTGCCTGTCTGGCAGGAGTTTCTTATGAGGCTTGCGGGAATTGCTGCGGCTGTGTTTTTTGCGGCATTTGGCCTTTCGAAATTTTTAGATTTCAAAATTCCGTCGCCGGTTTTTATGGCGCCGGCGATTTACCTTGTTATAAGGGTGGTTTACGAATTTTCAGCCATGTCGTCTTTGGCTATTATATCTGACAACCTCGTGCATATGGCGGCCTATTGTTCGGCCCTTATATTTATGCTTAATTTTGCCAAATTGTATAACCGAGTGGATGAAGAGTATAACTTTAGAAAGCTTATGGCGTCCTCGATTTTAGCTGTTGTATTTTGTTTCACACAATCAGTTCCTCAAATTGCAGTTCGTCTTATTACCGGAACAAGTTATCTGCATATTTCCTTCGTCGCTAATTTGAGCGTTTTTGGATTAGGTGTCTTTATTATGGTATTTATGCTTTCGCATTTTTCTCGCGAAAACGCTTGCAAATAAACATTCTACACAAAATCGTGTTTCTATTTCTTGACATATTCAACATATAGTGGTAAAATTAGATTGATAATTGATGCTTGTAAGCTATTTGAATTTTGGATAATGGCTGTTGTTCCAACGGCGGTCTTGGCGAATCGCTGTGAACAGAAGTTGATTATATCACGGGAGAGAAATGCACGGCTCCCGTCGCCGATATAATTGTTATAGTAAGTCGAAATAGTGTAAGTTCACACTATTTCTACACCAAATCTATGGTTTGGTCACAAATTTTCTTATAAAATTCGTCCATGCTCATTATAACAGTGTTTATCGGCAAATTCCGTGTTTATTATATTGGAGGTGCATTTATGCCCTATATTATCGGAGGCGTTGTCGCGGTTGTATGCGCGGTTATCGGTTTCGTTGTCGGCTCGGTTCACCGCCGCAAATCGGCTGAGGCCACTATCGGCTCTGCTGAGGACGAAGCAAGGCGCATTTTAAGCGATGCAATCAAAAACGCCGAATCAAAGAAAAAAGAAGCTTTGCTTGAAGCAAAGGATGAAATTCACCAGCTCCGTCAAGAAACCGAGAGGGACTTAAGGGAGCGCCGTTCAGAGGTGCAGCGTCAGGAACACCGCATCCAACAAAAGGAAGAGGCTCTTGACCGCAAGACCGACAATCTCGAAGCAAAAGAAGAAAAGCTTGCTGCCCGCGCAAAGGATATTGAGGCAAAGCTTGAGGAATGTGACCGTTTAAAGCAAAGTCAGATGGATCTGCTTGAGAAAATCTCCGGATTCACAAAAGAGCAGGCAAAAACCCATCTGCTTGAAATGCTTGACGGTGAGCTGACCCACGAAAAAGCTATGCGCATTATGGAATTTGAGCAGCAAACTAAGGAGGAATCCGACAGGATAGCAAAGGATATCATCGGCCACGCAATTCAGCGTTGCGCTGCTGACCATTCCTCTGAAATGACAGTTTCTGTAGTGGCTCTGCCTAATGACGAAATGAAGGGTAGAATAATTGGCCGCGAGGGCAGAAATATTCGCGCTCTTGAAACCGCCACCGGTGTGGACCTTATCATTGATGACACACCTGAGACAATCACCCTTTCGAGCTTTGATCCGGTAAGGCGTGAGGTTGCCCGTGTTGCGCTTGAGAAACTGATATTTGACGGGCGCATCCATCCGGGTAGAATTGAGGAGACGGTTGCAAAGGCTACAGCTGAGGTTGAGGCCACCATCAAGCAAGAGGGTGAGCGAGCTATGATCGAAGCCGGCATCCACAACCTGCATCCAGACCTTATCAGGCTGCTCGGCAAGTTGCGTTATCGCACAAGCTATGGCCAAAATGTGCTTAACCATTCGTTGGAGGTTTGTCACCTTTCAGGGCTTATTGCAGCCGAAATGGGCGCAGATGTAACCCTTGCTAAGCGCGCAGGCCTTTTACATGATATAGGTAAAGCTCTTGACCATGAGCAGGAAGGCTCACATATTCAGCTTGGCGTTGAGGCGGCTAAGAAGTGCCGTGAAAACGATACTATTATCAACGCTATCCACGCCCATCACGGTGATGCTGAGGCAAAAACCACTATCGCATTCATCGTTCAGGCGGCCGATGCCATATCTGCTGCGAGGCCCGGAGCCAGACGCGAGAATATCGAAAACTATATCAAGCGTCTTGAAAAGCTTGAGGAAATCGCCAATTCCTTTAGCGGCGTTGAAAACTCCTTCGCTATTCAGGCCGGCCGAGAGATTCGCATAGTTGTGAAGCCTGAGGTTGTTTCTGATGATCAAATGGTTCTCATTTCTCACGAGATCGCAGAGCGCATCGAAAATGAGCTCGAATATCCGGGCCAGATAAAGGTAAATGTTATTCGTGAAAGTCGCGCGGTAGACTATGCAAAATAAAGCCTATTCATAAAACAAACGCCCTGCAAGCCTTGCAGGGCGTTTCGTTGTATTATTTAGCTACAAAAAAACAAGCCGTGTACACGGCTTGTTTTTAATTTTGATTATTAGTAGGCAATGCCCTGAGCTATCATAGCGTCAGCAACCTTTTCGAAACCGGCAATGTTGGCGCCTGCGATAAGGTCGCCCTCCATACCGTATTTCTTAGCTGCTTCATAAGAGTTTTTGTAGATATTGGTCATAATCTGGTGAAGCTTAGCGTCAACCTCTTCGGCAGTCCAGCTGTAGCGCATTGAGTTCTGGCTCATTTCAAGACCTGAAACTGCAACGCCGCCGGCATTAACTGCTTTGGAGGGAGCGATAACAACGCCGTTTGCTTTAAGGTAAGCTACTGCCTCATCGGTGGTGGGCATATTAGCAACCTCAACATAGTATTTAACACCGTTGGCAACGATGTTCTTAGCATCTTCAAGGCCAACCTCGTTCTGGGTTGCGCAAGGCATAACAACATCAACCTTAACTTCCCAAGGCCTCTTGCCCTCAAAGTAGGGAACACCGAACTTGTCAGCATAATCCTTTACCTTGTCGTGGCCGGAAGCGCGCATCTCAAGGAGGAAGTTTACCTTTTCTTCGGTGCTTATACCGTCGGCATCGTATATGTAACCGTCGGGACCGGAGATGGTTACAACCTTGCCGCCGAGCTCGTTAACCTTCTTAACAGTACCCCAAGCAACATTACCGAAGCCTGAAACAGCAAAGGTTTTGCCCTTAATGTCTTCACCAAAGGTTTTAAGTAATTCAACTGCATAATAAACAGCGCCAAAGCCGGTAGCTTCGGGACGGATAAGAGAACCGCCGTAGGAGAGTCCCTTACCGGTAAGTACGCCTGTGAACTCACTGCGCAGTCTCTTATACTGACCGTAAAGGTAGCCAACTTCACGTGCACCAACACCGATATCACCTGCAGGAACGTCAGTATCAGCACCGATGTGCTTTGAAAGCTCGGTCATAAAGCTCTGGCAGAAACGCATAATTTCGCCGTCGCTGCGGCCACGGGGGTCAAAGTCAGAACCACCCTTACCGCCGCCCATAGGAAGGCCTGTAAGGCTATTCTTGAAGGTTTGTTCAAAACCTAAGAACTTCATAATTGAAGCATTAACGGAAGGATGGAAACGAAGACCACCCTTGTAAGGACCAATCGCAGAGTTGAACTGAACTCTGAAGCCACGGTTAACCTGAACGGTTCCGTTATCGTCAACCCAAGAAACACGGAAAGA
>JAZORP010000065.1:0-13591 GCA_045656665.1 Acutalibacteraceae bacterium
ATACACTTAATAACACAGTTGTTGCTCCACCACGTATGTTGATTGCTTTCCTTGAAAACAATCTTCATTTCGACGGCTCTCGTTACAGCATTTCCATACCGCAAGCGCTTCGCCCTTATATGGGAGGCAAATCGGTAATAGAAAGCGATAAAACCTTATAAACACAAACCACCGTTAAGCTTTAGCTTAACGGTGGTTTTTTGCTTTACTTGGATCATTCATTAATATCTTTTAATCTGTTGAGCTTTTCGATGCAGCTTCTGCAAACGGTATAGCCCTCATAGTTGACGCTGTCGGTAAATGAATCGCAGAATACGCAAGTCGGCCTGTACTTTTTAAGGATAACCTGATCGCCATCCATATATATTTCAAAACTGTCCACATCGTTTTCAATCTTCAGTTGTGAACGAATTTCTTTCGGGATGACAACGCGCCCCATTTTATCGACTGCCCTTACTATGCCTGTAAACTTCATACTCAGCACCTCCCATAAATCAGTTGTGTTGATTTTAACACAAAAGTCATTATTTGTCAATGCCGACGCCCATGTCACCATATTATCGGCGAGATGCCTGATTGGGTTAAAATTTCGTTTGTTTTTGTAAAGTGCTTGCAGCCCATAAACCCTCGGCTAGCCGACAACGGGCTTGGATGGACTGTTATAAGCTTCTTGTGCAGAGGATTGTTTATTATCTCGGCCTTCCTTTGGGCATTTGCGCCCCAAAGCAGGAAAACTACAGGGGTCTGTTTTTTGTTGAGCTCTGAGATGACCCTGTCGGTGAAGTTCTCCCAGCCCATACCCTTGTGGCTGTTGGGGTTGCCCTCTCTGACGGTGAGCACAGTGTTGAGCAAAAGCACTCCCTGCTTGGCCCACTCGGTGAGCTCCCCGTGGGATGGAATCTCTTTTCCCTCATCCGCCTTAAGCTCTTTAAAAATATTCTTAAGCGAGGGCGGAGGCGGCACGCCTTTTTTAACAGAGAAGCAAAGCCCGTGCGCCTGACCGGGACCGTGATAAGGGTCCTGCCCGAGAATTACCACCTTTGTATTCTCATACGAGGTGTATTTAAGCGCATTAAAGATATCGTGCATATCGGGATAAATTTTTTGTGTGGAATATTCCTTTTTTAAAAAAGCCCGTAAATCTTTATAATAAGGCTTCTCCCATTCGTCTGCTAAGATTTCATCCCAGTCGTTACCGATATTAACCATATTTACACATCCAACATACAAATATCTTTTAAGCTTTCCCTTTTAACTGCTAAATATTCTCCCCCGTCATTCAGCATAACCACAGGGGGCCTCGGAACTCGATTGTAATTAGATGCCATCGAATAATTGTAGGCTCCCGTAGTCAGCACCGCTAAAATTTCACCCCGACGGGGTTTTGTGATTGAAACATTTTCTTGTATCAAATCTCCCGATTCGCAGCAACGCCCTGCAACTGTGCAGACAAAATCCTTTTTCTCATCCGCTCTTGAGGCTAAAACTACCGTGTAAGGGGATTCGTACAACGCGTAACGCGGATTGTCGGTCATTCCGCCATCAATCGAGACATAATTCTTGTAATTTGTTATTTCTTTTACACTTCCCACCGTGTAAAGGGTCATTCCGGCATCTGCCACCATGCTTCTGCCCGGCTCTATATGTATTTTAGGGATGTCTATTGAAAGCTTCTCAGCCATACCCTCTAAAGCGACTGCAACCTCTTTAAGCTTTTGCTCATAATCAATGATAGGCTCGTTCTCAACATAAGGTACACCTAAGCCACCGCCAAGGTTTAAAATCTCGGCTTTGTAGCTGAGATCTCTTTCGATCTCGGCCAAAAAAGCAAACATTATTTGCGCCGCCGCTATAAACGGCTGTGATTCGAATATCTGTGAGCCCACATGGCAATGAAATCCGCAAAGACTGATGTTCGGCAGCTCTAAAAGTTTTTTTGCAGCCTCTTTAGCCTGGCCTGTTTCGATCGCAATGCCAAACTTTGAATCAACCGCTCCGGTTGAGATTTTTTTGTGAGTGTGAGGGTCTATACCGGGAGAAACGCGCAGCAACACCCTTTGTGTCACGCCCTTTTCCCCTGCTATGCGGCTGAGGGCCTCCATTTCGTCCTCACTGTCCACAACGAAATACCCCACGCCGTTATCTATAGCAAAGGCGATATCCTCATCGGTCTTATTGTTGCCGTGGAAAAACGCCTTTTCCATAGGATAACCTGCTGAGGCGGCAGTATATATCTCCCCCGCAGATACAACATCTATCTCGATGCCCTCTTCGGCCATAATTCTGTATATATGCTTGCAGGAAAAAGCCTTGCTTGCAAATTCCGCAGCAGAGCCTTCGGGAAAATATTTAGCCATGGCATTTTTGTAGGTCTTAGCGCGCTGCCTGATTTTATTTTCGTCCATAAGATAAAGGGGAGTACCGTATTTTGCGGCCAAATCAACCGTGTCAAAACCGGCAAAGGTCAAATGCCCTTTCTTATTTACCGAAATATTATCGCAAATCATTAAAATACTCCTTAGATATTAATGCCCACCTTGCGCATTTCTGCATAGAGGACCTCACGGGTTGCCTCCTCCATAGGGGTGAGAGGCAGTCTCAAATAATCCTCGCAGAATCCCATTGCAGACATTGCTGCCTTAACGGGGATGGGGTTAACCTCACTGAACAAGGCATTTATAAGCGGAAGATATTTAAGCTGCATTTCTGCCGCACCCTTTATATCTCCGTCAAAAAACTTTTTGCACATAAGGGCCGATTCTTTGGGCAGAAGATTGGAAAGCACCGAAATACAGCCCTTTCCTCCGAGCGACATTATCGGCACGACCTGATCGTCATTCCCCGAATAAATATTAATCTTATCCCCGCAAAGGGCGGCTGTTTCGGCAATTTTGGAGATATTGCCGCTGGCAGCCTTGATCGCGTTAATATTGGGATGTTCTGCCAAGGCCGCAACCGTCTTAGGCTCGATATTAACACCTGTCCTCGAAGGGACATTGTAAAGAATGACCGGAACCGTAGCTACATCTGCAATCTTGGTGAACATTTGTATAAGACCGTTTTGGGTAGCCTTGTTGTAATAAGGGGTCACCACAAGCACGCCGTCCACCCCTGCATCACAGGCAAATTTAGTCAATTCCAGAGCATAGGCCGTGTCATTAGAGCCTGTTCCCGCAATTATCGGCACTCGGCCGTTTGCGCGCTTTACGGCATAGGCGATAGCGTCCTTATGCTCCTCATCGGTAAGTGTTGAGGACTCACCCGTCGTTCCGCAAATAACAAGAGCGTTTATGCCCTCATCTATCTGCCAATCGATAAGGCGGCCAAAGGCATCATAATCTATGCCTTTTTCTGTTATAGGGGTGATAAGCGCGGTTGCCATACCTTCAAAAATCGGAGTTTTCATTTTAACTACATCCTTTTTAAAAAAATTACAACAAAAAATAGCCGATCGCTCGGCTATCAAAAATCAGAAAAGGGGGCAGATATCTGCCTTTATTCCGTTTTCGATAGCTCTCCGCAAATGCGACAGTAAAAGAGATATTATTCCCATTTACCAGGCCAGATATCTGCCGATACCCGCCTTCGGCGACCGTTCCTTTCGCTTTTGGCATCTTTCCGCCGAAATTAGCATCCAAAAGCTACTGATAACAAATCGCGCCTCTATCTTTAATACATAATCTAACACATTATAAGCATTTTGTCAACAATTTATATTTTAAAAGAAAACTGCCGCCGCACCGTAGCTTACAAAGGCTACCACGACCCCTGCACCCAAAACACCTAAAATTATTGAGGGAAAAGCCTTTTTAAGGGGCATATCGAGCATCGCCGCAACTAAAGCTCCGGTCCAAGCGCCCGTTCCCGGCAGAGGAATTGCTACAAAAATCACCAAGCCCCAAAAAGCATATTTCAGGACCTTCTCCTTGTTTTTTTCGGCCTTGGCTTCCATTTTGTCAACCACCTTGTTAAGCTTGGGGCTGACCCTTCTCATCCAGTCAAAAATCCTCTTTATAAACACTATTATAAACGGGATCGGCAGAAGGTTGCCTATCATAGCCACCGGAATGGCTATCCAGGGTGAAAGCCCCATTCCCGTTGCCCACGGAATAGCTCCCCTCAGCTCAATTACCGGCACCATTGAAATCAAAAATGTGGTGATTATTTTGCCGGCAACGGTTTTGAATAAAAAGTTAATCATTTTTTTATCTCCTTAGTTTAATAGAATCTAAAATTTTATTAAGGCTGTCGATTAAAAATCTAAAGTTGATAACACTAAGAAGTATTATGCAGACGGCCTGAATGGCTATCCAACCTTTCGGACTGAGTATCATAACCGCCGCCTGAATAAAGAGTATGAGGCTGTTTGATGCGATATGCCCCGCATACAAACGCAAGGGGATATATTTTCTGACATTGAACATTCTTATCACAAAAACCAAAAGGTAGCTTGCCACCGTCGCTATAGCCGCGCCCTGAACTCCTAAGGCTGATGGGATAAGCAGGAAATTAAGCAGTATATTTGAAACCGGCCCGGGAATTGAGGTCAAAAAAGATATTTGGCTTTTCTTTGTCACCACATAAACAGAGCCCAAAAAAGAGACAAACGCGGTGAAAACCATTGCAGCTGCAAGCAGCGGCACATATTGCCACGCGCTGTAATACTCCTCGGTTGTCAGCAGCTTTATTGCCGGTTTTGCAAATGCGGTGATAACACTGCCCGCTAAAAACATAACTGCTTGGAACGAGCACCACACCTTGCTGAAGAACCGCGCGTGCTCCTCCTTGTTGTCGCCCTCTTCTGTGACGGCCGAAAACTGCCACGCCTGCATAAAAATGGTGGAAAGCAGGGTGAGGAGTGTAGGTATCTTGTAGGATACGGTGTAAATACCGTTGGCAGAGCTACCGATAAATCCGTTTACCATATACCTGTCCGACACACTGGTTATCCACCAGAAAATAGTTGTTGGGATAAGCGGCAGACTGTACTTTATCATCTTGGGCAGAACCGATTTTTCAGGGTGGAGGGTAAATGACCGCCAAAGCCTCTCCTTTATCACAAGGAAAAGGGCGCAAAGTGTGTCCGCCACCACTACCGATAGCACATAACCCGTGATGCCCATATTGAAAACCGCCAAGAAAAGTATATTGAGAACTATAACAGTTATAGTATTGAATATTCCCTGAACTGCAAAAAGCGCAGTTTTGCCGATCGCTCTTATGTACTGCGAGCATAAGGCATGGTAGCATGAGGCCATCGTGTAAACCACAATAAGCCATATAGAGCCCTCAAATTCCTTTACAAGCCCAAGTATCGGCACCGCCCCAAAAAAGAGTACCGCACCGGCCGTTATGGTCCAAAATCCTCCGGTGAAAACACTTTTTCTGTCAAGAGAGGAGTCCATCGCAAAGCGGAATACCCCCTCTGTCACCCCCAGCGAAATGATGGGGAATAGGAGGTTGGCAGTCTGGGTTATAAGGTCAGCCGTTCCGTAATCAGAGGGGGTTAGATAGCCCGTATAAAACCGCACCATCAAAAAAACCAGCAGCTTTGAGCCAAAGGTACCTATGCTTATAAGCAAGGTGTTTGACAAAAGGGTTTTATATTTGTTCATTCTATCTTCGCCCTCCTCTCGGGATATACTTTGCTTTAAAGATTTACGAGTATTTTAACACAGTGTGAGCGGAAATCCGCCTTAAAAAACGGGATTCGAATTATTAGCTCCACACTAAATTGTATCTACCTTTATCAGATTGGTGTTGCCCGATTTGCCGTTGGTGACCCCTCCGGTTATAACTATTTTATCACCGGAATCAAGTCGGAGAGTCTCCTTGGTCAGGCGGGCCGCTGTGTAAAACAGCACATCTATTGAATCATAGTTGTCACAAAGTACAGGGATAACCCCCCAAGAAAGGGCCAGCTTTCGCCAGCTTCTTTCGTCGGTAGTAAGACCTATAATATCAACATGCGGCCTGAATCTTGATACCATTCTCGCTGTCATTCCCGAAATCGAGCAAACCGCTATTGCCTTGGCGTCAATATCTATCGCCATACCGCAGGTCGCGTGCGAAATGGCGTCAACCGTGTTTTTAATCTTAAACTCACGGTTCAAAAATCGCTTTTTGTAATGGATATTCTGCTCTGTATTGAGGGCTATCCTCGCCATGGTTTCAACCGCGAGCACCGGATACTTTCCGGCTGCAGTCTCGCCCGAAAGCATAATGGCGCTAGTGCCGTCATATACCGCGTTTGCCACATCGGAAATCTCCGCCCTTGTCGGCCTGGCATTTTGTATCATAGACTCGAGCATTTCGGTGGCGGTTATTACGCGTTTGCCCAAAAGGCGGCACTTGGTTATAAGCTTTTTCTGAATGGCGGGCAATTCCTCAAAGGGGATCTCGACCCCCATATCGCCTCTGGCTATCATAATTCCGTCACACTCAGAGCAGATTTCCTCAATGTTATCTACTCCCGAGCGGTTTTCGATTTTTGCAAGAATGTCTATATTTTTAGCATTATGCTCCTTTAAAAATTCCTTTACATCCAAAAGGTCCTGCTTGCAAGACACAAAAGAGCAGGCGATAAAATCAACGCCCTGCTCTATACCAAAGAGGATGTCCTTTTTATCCTGTTCGCTGAGATAAATTTGCTTTAAGGTCTTATTGGGAAAGCTCATACTCTTTCTGTCTGAAAGCTCGCCGCCTATCAGAACTTTGCAGTTGACATCACGGCCGGACACGCCCTCAACCTCAAAAACCAAAAGCCCGTTGTTGAGAAGAATCTTATCACCTTTTTCAAGGTCGCTGGCCAAATCCTTGTAATTAACCGAAACCCGATTTTCGTCACCCTCGATATCATCGGCTGTGAAGGTAAAACTCTCACCCTCTTTGAGCAAAACTTTACCGTTTTTAAAGGTTTTGATGCGGTATTCGGGGCCCTTTGTGTCAAGCATAATCGCTATCGGCAGCCCCAGCTTCTCTCGCACCTTTTTAACCAGAGCTATGCGCTCGGCATGGTCAGCATGAGTATTATGAGAAAAATTCATTCGCGCTACATTCATGCCCGCAAGGCACATTTTTGTTATGGTTTCTTCATCGGTACAGGCAGGACCTATAGTGCAAACAATTTTTGTTTTCCTGATATCATTTTTCATTGTGATTCTCACCCTTGTGATCTGTGGTACTAAATTTCCATAATATTGTAACACAAACCGAAGATAATAACAACTCTCTTTGGAAAAAATATTTTAGTTTAGGTAAAATTTTTGCCCCGGCAAACCGAGGCAAAATTTCAACTTATTCCATTTGTTTTCCTAAAAAATTTGCAGCCACTCCGGCAAGCTTTATGTCGGCTTCGTCGGGGTCGTTTCCTGCATCATCTGCAACCAGAACTACCGCTCCGCTGACATCCCCCGCATTGATTATCGGCACTCCTACCTTTATGCCTCTCTTGACACCCTCAAGCGCCGGCTGGGTATCTGCACCTGAGAAGCTTACACTGCGGCGCTGCTCCATTATCTCTTCAAGTGAGGTTGTGACCCGCCTTTCCAACACCTCTTTTTTGGATATTCCCGAAGCCGCAACGCAGTGGTCACGGTCGCAAATTATGACCGGAAGCTTGGTTGCCTGAGCCAAAACCTCGGCATATTGTGTGGCAAACTCGGCCAACTCGCCGATGGGTGAATATTTTTTGAAAATAACTTCTCCGCCCGCACTTGTGTATATTTCCAGCGGATCGCCCTCACGAATCCGCATCGTCCTTCTTATTTCTTTCGGGATAACGACACGACCAAGGTCGTCTATGCGACGTACAATTCCTGTTGCTTTCATATATAAAAACTCCTTTGTTGATTTGATAACATTTCTATTATCTGTCAACAAAGGAGTTTTATACGGTTTAGTATTATATCCCCAATAATTCTTTTTTCTTTGTGGTATCCGGATTTTATTCTTATCAAATCCCGCCTAAAAGAATACTAAAACGGGCCTATCCCGTGATTTTGATTTTGTTTTTCTTGCATTCGGTGCTCATTTTGATTATACTTTATAGTAGAAACAGAAAGGAGATTTGCAGGGTGATTCGCCGAGGAACAACAAAAAAGATTTCTCCTTTTTACAAAGCTATAAAGTGGTTGATATGGCTTTTTTACCCTAAGATGACGGTTGAGGTTTAGAAAATCTGCCGGAAGATCCTGTCATCATAGTAGGCAATCACACCCAGATGAACGGCCCTATCGCCTGTGAGTTGTATTTCCCCTCCAACAGATACACCTGGTGCGCAGGGCAGATGATGAAACTAAAGGAAGTGCCGGCCTATGCTTATGAGGATTTCTGGTCTGGTAAGCCGCGCTACTGCCGCCCTTTTTATAAAATTTTATCCCACATAATTGCCCCTTTGGCAGCATTTATTTTTAATAACGCAAACACAATCGCCGTCTACCGTGACAATCGCATACTCTCAACCTTTAAAACCACGGTGAGCAAGCTCAAAGAAGGTGCAAATATAGTCATCTTCCCTGGACACAATGTTAAACACAATAATATCATCTATGATTTTCAGGACAAATTCATCGATATCGCAAGGCTTTACCATAAACGCACGGGCAAAGAGCTCTCCTTTGTGCCCTTGTATATAGCCCCCAAGCTTAAACAGATGTATTTAGGAAAGCCAATAAAATTTTCTGCCGAAGCCCCTATCACAAATGAGCGCAGGCGCATCTGTGATTATCTTATGACCGAGATAACCGATATTGCACGCTCGCTTCCAAAGCACACCGTCATCCCATACCGCAACATCCCTAAAAAAGATTATCCAACCAACATCTAAAGGAGGTAACTTAATGAGAAAACCGATGGTTGATTACCGCACCTTTCGTCTCTCAAAACTTAATACTGAACAGTTTTCTCATTTAAAGTTGTTTTTCGGTTGGGTTGGATACTTCGTCCTCTACTTTTTGACCGAAAGGATTATACCTGCAGAAAACTGCTTTGTGGTACACAGCTCGCTTGACGATATCATCCCTTTCTGCGAAATTTTCGTCATTCCTTATGTGGGGTGGTATTTCCTTGTGGCGGGCTCGCTTCTGTATTTTTTACTTTATAATGTAGACAGCTTCAAAAAACTGCAAATATTTATAATTGTGACACAGGTGGTCGCGATGGCGGTTTATATCCTTTTCCCCAACCGTCAGGACCTAAGGCCAATGGATTTCCCGCGCGACAATTTCTTTACCGACTGTGTATCACTGCTATATTCTATCGACACTAACACGAATGTCTGCCCGTCGCTTCATGTGGGATATTCTTTAGGAATTGCCTCCGCGTGGCTTAAAGAAAAGGGTGTTAGCATTGGGTTTAAAGCCTTTATCGTAATATTTGTTATCTTGGTTTGCTTGTCCACAATGTTTATAAAACAGCATTCGGCCCTTGATTTCTTTGCAGCGCTGCCGATGTGCCTTTTAGCAGAATTCATCGCATATAAATCCTATTGGAAAGAAAAATTTAAAGCAACGGTTTGAATGTGTTTTTCATTCAAGTCGTTGCTTTTTTGTAATCTATCACAATTTTTTGATTTTGGCCATATCTGTTGTGAATGAAAACTTCACAAAGGTCTTTTCACTCTCTGCAGGTTCTAAAAACTTGAGCGCGCCGTTTTTGCGCACAACATCTCTGCCGTCGGGAGTGCAGTTTCCGGGCTCAAGACCCAGAACATACTCTCGCTTGCCAACCATCTTCCACTCTGTAAAGCAGGGCAAGGTTTCCTTATCATAAGACATAATAAGGCCTTTTTCTATGTTTTGATTGTATATCCCAACCCGCGCGGCCCCTGACTCCTCTTTTACATCATAATAATAGCAACATTCTTCATATCCGCTTTGGGGAGACTCCACATTCAAGGCCGCATCTGCCAACTGCTTTGCATGCTCGTTTCTGGGGGTGACGCTGTTATTCGGGATTTTTATAATACTACTCTCATCCAAAAGCGGATATCCCATATTGCAATGATATAAAATCATATACGGCGAGACTTCATCCGCTTCATTTGTGACTGTATCTTCAACCGAAAAAGAGTTTTCAAAATAAGAAAAGCTGTAACTTCTCTTCATAACAAGTTTTCTGTTAAAAATAACCTCATCCCTTACAGTCAGCTTTATATTCAAGCCCTGCTCGGTCTCCTCTATAGCGCAAAGCTCTGCAGGGATATTTGATATTGTGCCGTGCAAAGGCAAATCCTCACCGTCATCTGTGCAGGGTGAGCCAACAGCCGTCAGCCCGCAGGTGGTGAAAAAGCCCGCTGTAAAGGATTTTAAAAATCCTGCGCCCTCTTTATCATAATACTGCGGCGCAACATAGCCGCAGGGAGAAAAATAACCCATATTATCGCCCTTAAAGCTAACCCTAGAAACATCTCCGCAGCGGTCGAGCGATATCCAAGCCTCCAGCCCCAAGCCGTTACGAACATAAAGAAATCTCATTCCGTTTCCTTTGCCGCCCTGCAGTGTATACTGCTCAGCTCCTCTTATCTGTAAAGAATTTCCGATATAATTCTTCATTTATATCACCCCTTAGTTTTGATTATACAAACACAACTGCCATTTGTAAAGTCAAAATATCCAAATCACTTAATTCCGCTCATATCTGAAACCTAGTAGCTGCCCTCGGTGGCGGCAGTATTCTTTACACAAAAAACCGGAAATCAGTCAGACTGATTTCCGGTTTTTAATATCCGCTTAAACTCTCTTTAAGAGAACTTCCGTTTCGTACTTTTTGACCTCTGCATAAAGGTCTTCATCGGTGGGTACACCCTGAGTTTCGCAGTAATGCTCCCAAATGTCACCCAAAGGCAGAGTTTTTACCTGCTCGCTCCTTACCATAAGCTCTGTGAGATGATTCTCATCCTGAAGCTGTTTTAAAGCGGCATTGGGTGTGAGCAAAGCGTTGAGCAAAGCCTTCTGCCAGCTGCGGAAGCCGATTGTCCAGGCAGAAATGCGGTTAATGCTTGCATCAAAATAGTCAAGTGCCATATAAACCCTGTCAGTCGCGTTGCAGCGAACGATTTCCTTTGCCATCTCCTTGGTCTCATCATCAAAGAGAACTACATGGTCAGAGTCCCAACGGATAGGTCTTGTAATATGTAATGCAATTTCGGGGAAGAAGCACAAAAGAGCCGGAATCTTATCCGAAACAACCTCTGTCGGATGATAGTGACCGTTGTCCATCAAGGGCAGGCAGCCATCGTGAGTGGCGGCAAAGCTCAAAGAAAATTCAGCAGAGCCCACAGTGTACGCCTCAACTCCGATGCCGAATACCTTTGACTCAACGCAGGGCTTGACTTTTGCCTTGTCAAACGGCTCGGAGAGGATCTCTTCGATAGACTGCTTGTATCTCTCACGGGGGCCCATTCTGTCAGAGGGGATATCCTTATAACCGTCACCCGTCCAGATATTCATAACGCAGGGAACACCTGTCTGCTCTGCAAAATACTGTGAAATGCGGATGCAGGCTTTACCGTGATCTATCCAGAAACGGCGAACCTCAGCATCTGGGCTTGAAAGAGTAAGCCCATCCTTGCACATGGGATGCGAGAAGAAGGTGGGGTTAAAGTCAATACCCATATTGTATTTTTTAGCAAGCTCAACCCATTTTGCAAAATGCTTAGGCTCGATCTTGTCACGGTCTACCGCACCATCCTCGAAAATAGCATAGCAAGCATGAATGTTGAGCTTCTTTTTACCGGGGCAAAGAGACATAACCTTTTCCATATCTGCCATAAGCTCTTCGGGAGTTCTTGCCTTGCCGAGGTAGTTACCGGTGGTCTGAATTCCGCCGGTCAGCGGGCCATCCTGATCAAAGCCCTTTACATCGTCACCCTGCCAGCAATGAAGACTTACGGGGAGATTTTTCAAAGTCTCAAGCGCTTTTTCAACATCCACGCCCAAAGCTTCATAGCGTTTTTTTGATTCTTCGTATCTGTTCATTTAATTGCCTCCGTTTATATCTTATTTTAATTAGTTAACTTAATTATATATCAATTGCATCCCAAAAGCAAGGATATTAGTTATAAAAACCGTCCATATTTAACGATTTGGCCTTGCGTCAGCTTTTAGGGCTTAAGACTTATACTGTATTTCGCTTTAAAAACGCAATAAACCGCATGTTAGGGCGAATGGTGAAGAGCTTGCCGACCTCCAAAAGCTTGCAGCTGTCAACCAAAGAAGGCATACTGTCCGAATACTTGCTCATGTCAAGCTCTTTGCCTGCGAGGATGGCCTCCTTTTCGGTCACGCGGGCTAATTGCTTTAAGAGTTCACTGTTCATAAGCCCCTCTCCTTATCTTTTAAAATATTCCCTCTCAAAAATGCGGTACTTTTTAACCGCAAGATAGAAAAAAGTACCCAAAACATAGCAGACTATAAGCTGACCTAAACCAACCTCAAGCGCTGATATGACAAATCCCCAAAGGGTATATCCGTCGAGATAAAAGCAGGCAATTTCAAGCCCGATTATAACCGCATTCACAACAACCGGCGGCAAGAATGCCAAAAAGGGGACTTCCTTTATCTTTATATCCCGCAAAAAGTAGGTAAGTATTGCGGCAATAAGGGTTGCAAATGTGCCGAAAATAAGGTCGGCCGCGTTAAACGAACCG
This sequence comes from Acutalibacteraceae bacterium, assembly GCA_045656665.1. Lineage (GTDB taxonomy): Bacteria > Bacillota > Clostridia > Oscillospirales > Acutalibacteraceae > UBA737. The sequence continues at coordinate 12,650 of JAZORP010000065.1, forward strand.
ATATTTGCGATAAAACAGCCTATTGTAAGCCCCGGTATGGCCGCAGGGGTAAATACCGGTAAAATCGTCAACACCTCGGACAGCCTCAGCTGTATCGGCCCATAGGCCAAGCCGAAAATATTGCTCAAATATGTAAGCCCGGCATAGGCCGCGGCGATAAGCGCACCGGTTACTATAAAGCGCGTGTGTGTTGTTCTTGACATAAATAACCCCTTTAAAGCTTTTTGTAAAACTCGACCGCCAAACGGTCGCACCGCTCATTTTCAGGGTGACCGGCGTGCCCTTTGACCCAGTCGATAGTGACCTCGTGATAATCGATCAGCTCCAAAAGCTTCTCCCACAAATCTGGGTTGAGCGCCGGCTTTTTATCGGCCTTGCGCCAACCGTTACTTTTCCATGAATCGGCCCAACCCTTTGTTATACCGTCGGCCACATATTTTGAATCGGTCACAAGCCTCACGCGGCAGGGCTCTTTGAGGGCCGAAAGCCCCATTATCGCGGCGGTAAGCTCCATTCGGTTGTTTGTGGTGTTCTTCTCTCCGCCCGAGAGTTCCTTTTCGTGCTCACCGAAGCGCAGAACAACACCCCAGCCCCCAGGCCCGGGATTGCCCGAGCAGGCCCCGTCGGTAGAAATTTCAACATACTTTTTCATACTTCTCAATACTTCCTATAGCTGCCTATAACCTTTCCCAAAACCATCGGGTCCTCAGGATAAATAGGCGAAAAGTCGGGATTTTCAGGCATAAATATAATCTTTCCGTTTTGAATGAGCAGCCTTTTCACGGTTGCTGAATCGCCATCCATCCCGACAACGATATCCCCGTTTCGGCAGGGCTTGTTTTTGTCTGCAACTATGATGTCGCCGTCAAGTATGCCGGCGTCTCTCATACTGAGCCCCACAACCTTAAGGGCAAAAAGTCCCTCAGCGTCCTTTGACGGATA
>JAZORP010000066.1:0-2398 GCA_045656665.1 Acutalibacteraceae bacterium
TCGCTTGTAACTTCACGGTCAAGCGAGTTTTGAATTATGATTTCGATTTCGTCAATCATATTATCAAGCATAGCGATAGAAACCGGACGCTTCTCACAAGCTCTCAAAAGGCCTGTCATTAGCTTTTCGCGGTTGAAGGTCTCCCTCGATTTGTCCTTCTTGATAACAACTATCGGAAGGCTTTCAATAATTTCATAGGTGGTAAAGCGTTTTGAGCATTGCAGGCATTCTCTTCTGCGCCTGATGCGCTGACCCTCGTCAGTAGGGCGTGAGTCAATAACCTTGCTTTCTTCGAATCCGCAGAAAGGACATTTCATACTTTTATTCCCCTTTGAAAAAATATTGTTATTATCCCCATTATTATACAATATATTGTGGTAAATTACAAGCAAAAAATAAACTATTGCCAAAAGAGATGAAAATTGGTAAAATATAAGAGTAAAAGCTCTATTGGAGGTAAAGAAAATGTCTGATTATCAGTTGAAATTGCCCGAAAGCGGCGATATTACGGCAGTTATGAAAACAAATATGGGGGATATTAAAATAAAGCTTTTCCCGAAAGAGGCTCCCAAAGCAGTTGAAAACTTTGTGACACACGCGAAAGAGGGCTACTACAACGGCCTGATTTTCCACAGAGTGATAAAGGATTTTATGATTCAGGGCGGTGACCCTACAGGAACAGGTATGGGCGGTGAATCTATCTGGGGTGAGAGCTTTGAAGATGAGTTTGACCCGGCTCTTCATAATCTCAGAGGCGCGCTTTCAATGGCAAATGCAGGCCCAAACACAAACGGCAGCCAATTTTTCATAGTTCAGTCAGCTTCGGTTCCTAGCAATATGATAGACCAGATGCGCGAAATGCCTAACGCTTTCCCTGAGGCAACCATAAAGGCTTATGAGGAAATGGGTGGTACGCCTTGGCTTGATTTTAGGCACACGGTTTTTGGTCAGGTTTATGATGGTATGGATACTGTCGACGCTATTGCAAATGTAAAGGTTGGAGCAGGTGACAAGCCTTTAGAGAATGTTAAAATCGAAGGTATCGATATAATCGAGCATTAATACACTTTAGCATAAATTGTTCCTTTTTGAGAATAATAGCCTCAAAAGGAGTGGTTATATGCAGATATCCAATAAAGAATATGAAAATATGGCAAAAAAGCTCTCTCCACGTACACCAAATGTGAAAAATTGCATTTGGGCCTACTGCGTGGGAGGGCTTATTTGTGTTTTTGGCCAGATTTTGATGGAGTTTTATGAATATATGGATTTAACCCAAAAGCAGATAAAAATGGCTGTTCCGATAACCCTTATTTTTATAGCAGCTCTGCTTACCGGTCTAAAGCTTTTTGATAAAATCGCAAAACATGCCGGCGCCGGCACACTTGTCCCAATTACCGGCTTCGCCAATGCGGTGGTATCTCCCGCGATTGAGTTTAAGAGTGAAGGCTGGGTTTTAGGGCTGGGCGCTAAGATGTTTACGATAGCAGGGCCTGTTATTGTATACGGTGTTTTGGCCAGCGCAATTTACGGAGTGATTTATTGGATTTGTGGGATGCTTTGAAATAACAACGGCACCGAATTTTCGGTGCCGTTGTGGTTTTAAAGCTTATGAAATATGGGTTTGCGGGCTTCAAATGTACATACGTGTCCGAAGATGTCCTTTAGAATTTCTAGGCCTTCGGGGATATATTGACCTATGCGAGAGGGGTATATTGCAACATTTTTTGAAAATTTGCTTGCGGAATATGTTATAATATGAAATAATAAAATAAATCTCAGGTGTTAAGGAGAATTATTTTATGATAGATGTTGTGGCACTGGGAGAACTGCTGATTGACTTCACTTGTGTCGGCACTGATGCAGATGGTTATCCTACAATGGCTGCGCACCCCGGTGGTGCACCTGCCAACTTTTTGGCGACTTTAGCTAAGTTTGGCGCGAAAACTGCTTTGATGGGTAAGGTTGGCAATGATACATTCGGTAAGCTTCTTATCGGCACTATTGAAAAAATAGGTATTGAAAACAAAGGAATTATTGTGGACGATGGTGTGTTTACAAGTCTTGCTTTTGTGACTTTGGATGATAAAGGCGACCGTGAGTTTTCCTTTGCTCGCAAGCCCGGCGCTGACACCTGCATCACTTTTGATGAATTAGATATATGCCTAATAGATGAAGCGAAGGTTTTTCATTTCGGAACGCTTTCTTTAACCGATGAGCCTGCTCGCTCGGCTACATATCGCGCTGTTGAATACGCAAAGAGCGCAGGAAAGCTTATAACCTATGATCCAAATCTGCGCAAACCTCTGTGGAAAAGCCTTGATGATGCAAAGGCACAAATGCTGTGGGGCCTTGCACAAGCGGATATTGTGAAGATCAGCGATGAAGAGGTGGAATT
>JAZORP010000067.1:0-23154 GCA_045656665.1 Acutalibacteraceae bacterium
CCTATATTGGCGAGGTTTTCAAGAGTAAAAAGGCCACTCGCATCGGTCAGGGCGAAGTAGAGCATTATTACAAGAGGAACTATTATGAAAATTGCCGACCAAACGATATACGGCGAAGCAATGAGGCGGCTACCGACGGATTTCTTCAATGTTAGGCTCCTCCTCGATGTAGTCTGCATCTGAAAGGTGGTCTATTTCCTCACTGTAGCTTGAATAATCACCGTAAAGACCTGAGTATTCAGATTTTTTCATAATATGGATAGCATCAGGCTCAATGTAGAGACCTACATTGTCGCCTACGAAATGCTCATCTGTGGTTTGGATCATCCATTTAAAGCCGCCGATGTCAACGATTATTTCATAATGCACGCCCAAAAAGGAGACCGAGGTCACAACACCTTTGAGCATACCTTTTTCCAAAGCGACGATGTCAACATCCTCAGGGCGAACTACAACATCGACCTGCTCGTTTTGAGAGAAGCCTTTATCTAGGCATTCAAAACGCTGGCCTGAGAATTCAACATAAAAGTCGCGGAGCATTTTGCCGTCAACAATATTTGACTCGCCGATAAAATCAGCAACAAAGGCATTCTGCGGCTCGTTGTAGATGTCCTGCGGGGTGCCGACCTGCTGGATCTTACCTGAGTCCAGAACAACGACACGGTCAGACATTGTCAAAGCCTCTTCCTGATCGTGGGTCACGAATATGAATGTGATTCCGAGCTGCTGTTGGATCTTTTTAAGCTCTTTTTGCATATCTTTTCTAAGCTTTAAATCAAGCGCCGCCAAGGGTTCGTCCAAAAGGAGGACCTTCGGGCGATTTGCTATAGCACGAGCAATGGCAACACGCTGCTGCTGACCTCCTGAAAGGGTGGCTACATTGCGTTTTTCAAGGCCGCTTAGGTTGACAAGCTGCAGCATCTCCTGAACCTTTTCCTTAATTTGGCTTTCGGGCAGCTTTTTTATGCGAAGCCCAAAGGCTATGTTTTCATAAACATTAAGGTGAGGGAAAAGGGCATAACGCTGAAAAATGGTGTTAACCTGACGCTTGTATGCAGGAACACCATTTATTTTTTTGTTCTCAAAGACGATTTCGCCCTTATCAGGCTCCAAAAAACCTGCGATAAGCCGCAAGGTTGTGGTTTTGCCGCAGCCTGAGGGGCCGAGAAGAGTGATAAACTCCTTGTCCTTAATATCGAGAGAGAGACCGTCTAAAATCAGCTCCCCGTCAAATGCGACCGAAATGTCTTTAAGCTCAACTATATTTTGTTTTTCCATTTAAAGCATCCCCCTTTGTTCAACAGCTGCGCTGCGTTTGCGGCGCTCGTGTCGACACAAGAATAAATTTTTGATTTTCTCCGGATGTTATAACAAGTTCAACTCACCTTCAAAAATCTACCCTGTGCAATAGGCCTGAGATGACCTACCGGCAGCTTGTCGGTATAATGCCCTGAACAAAGGGTTTTTCATAGTTTTCTCGAAAAAATCGGAAACTACGGCATTAAATGTGAAACTGCACTCTACACAGATGCTTTTGTCAGCGAAGCGGAAACTGAAACCGCCGCGCCGACATATTAAATTTTCTGCTTTAATGAATATACATTGAAACCCCCGAAATGTCAAGCGAAATTTGCTTTTTTCGACAATATTCTCCTAAAATCACCTAATACTTGTAAAAAAGCTTGGAAATGCTTTCTTTTTCTCCAAAATTCTGCCTTTAACTCAGATTTTTTGTGGGCATTCTGCAAAGCAGTTAATATTAAAAAACTATTGCTGAATATAAAGAGATATGATATAATACAATGAGATATGTGGAAAAGGCGGTGGTGATGCTGCGTATTTTAGGTATTGACCCGGGATATGCTATCGTTGGATACGGAATTGTTGATTACGCATCGGGCAAATTTTCGGTCGTGGGATGCGGCGCTGTCACTACTGCTGCGGATATGCCTTTCCCTGAAAGGCTAAAGGCGATTTATGACGATATTAATACTATAATCGAAAAATATGAGCCGGATTGTCTGTCTATCGAAAAGCTTTATTTCAACACTAACACCACAACTGCGATAGATGTGGCTCAGGCCAGAGGGGTGATAGTTCTGGCGGCCGAGGCTAAGGGGCTTAAAATCAACGAATACACCCCGCTTCAGGTCAAGCAGTCGGTCACAGGCTACGGGCGAGCCGAAAAGCGGCAGGTTATGGAGATGGTAAAGAGTCTTTTAGCTCTCAAAGCGGTGCCGAAACCTGATGACACGGCCGATGCTCTGGCTTTAGCCGTTTGCCACGGGCATTATTCAGCTTCAACATATTCAAGGATTTATACGGAGGCGAGAAAATGATAGCTTCTTTAAGAGGAAAACTTATGTATTCCGACGCATCATCGGTTGTTATTGAATGCGGCGGAGTGGGGTTTAAGTGCTTTGTTACTAAAAACACTCTTTATCATCTGCCGCAAAGCGGGGAGGAGATCTTTCTTTTTACCTATATGGCGGTTCGGGAGGACGCTATGGATCTTTACGGCTTTGGCGATCTTGACGAGCTTAATGCCTTTAAGCTTATAACCTCGGTTAACGGGGTGGGAGCTAAGATAGGGCTTGCGATTTTGTCCGAGATACCGGCTTCGCGGCTTATTTTGGCCATAGCGGGTAATGACCCCAAAACCTTGACGGCCGCGCCTGGTGTTGGAATTAAATTGGCGCAACGCATAGTCTTGGAGCTCAAAGACAAGGTAGGCGCTTTGGATATTGCAGATACTGCCGAGATAAAGGCAGTGGGGAATGCCGTTTCAAACTCAGCTTCAAGTGAAGCGGTTGAGGCTCTGGTTGCTTTGGGCTACTCAAAGGGTGAAGCCTCACTTGCAGTTGGTAAGTTGGATGGGGATTTGCCCTCGGAGGAACTGATAAAACAAGCCCTTAAATCCTTGGCGAGGAGGTTATAATTCTTGATAGAGCAGGAAATGGATTTTGAAAACCGAATAGTCTCTCCCGATTACAGCTACACTCAGGATGAGGCCGAGCTGTCGCTCAGACCCAAGCAGCTTAGTGAATACATAGGTCAGGACAAGGTAAAGGAAAATTTAAAAATTTATATAACCGCCGCGCGCCAGCGCAACGAGACTCTTGACCATGTTTTGCTTTACGGCCCTCCGGGTCTTGGAAAAACCACCCTTGCAGGAATTATAGCAAGGGAAATGGGAGTCAATCTGAGGGTCACATCAGGGCCTGCTATCGAAAAGCAGGGCGACCTTGTGGCGATACTGACCTCTCTTGAAGAGGGCGATGTTCTTTTTATTGATGAAATTCACCGTTTATCTCGCAATGTTGAGGAAATACTATATCCAGCGATGGAGGATTTTTCGCTCGATATTATAATCGGCAAAGGGCCGTCTGCGAGGTCAATCAGGCTGGATGTTCCGCATTTTACCCTTGTTGGCGCGACTACCCGTTCAGGTCAGCTGACCGCTCCGCTTAGGGACCGTTTCGGGGTTTTATTAAGGCTTGACCTTTACACACCTGAGCAGCTGGCTGAGATAATAATTCGCTCGGCAGGGATTTTAGGGATAGGTATTGACCGCGAAGGCGCTTTAGAGATAGCTTCACGCTCGCGGGGAACGCCACGTATCGCAAACCGCCTATTAAAAAGGGTGAGGGATATTGCGCAGGTGGAATATGACGGTGTGATAAATGAAAAAACCGCTTCGGCAGCCCTTTCAAGATTTGAGATAGATGAATTAGGGCTTGACGATTTCGACCGCAAGATGCTGACCACCATAATCAAAAATTACGGTGGAGGCCCCGTGGGGCTTGATACCCTGGCCGCGGCCATAGGAGAAGAAGCGGTCACGATAGAGGATGTATACGAACCTTATCTTATGCAGATAGGTTTTTTAACAAGGACTGCAAGAGGACGCTGTGTTACACAGCTGGCATACGAACATCTGGGACTTCAAAATAATCTAAATTCCAATCAAACATCTATTTTTTAAAGGGAGATTATCATGGGAAGATTATTTGGGACAGACGGTGTCAGAGGAATTGCTAATAAAGAGCTCACTTGCGAGTTGGCCACCGATATCGGCAGGGCGGCCGCATTTGTGCTGACGCAAAAGAAAACCGAAAAGCCCAAGGTCCTTATAGGTAAGGACACCCGTGTTTCTTCAAATATGCTTGAAATGGCCCTTGCGGCAGGGCTATGCTCTGTGGGGGCGGATGTTGTTCTCGTGGGGTTTGTGCCGACACCGGCCGTCGCCTTTCTTGTTAAAGACCGGCAGGCCGATGCCGGAATTATGATATCGGCATCCCACAACCCTTGTGAGTACAACGGTATAAAAATATTCGACTCAAACGGATACAAGCTTCCCGATGCTCTTGAGGAGCGGATAGAGGAGCTTGTGCTAGATGATATGTCGCAAATAGAGTATCCCATTGGCGGTGAGGTTGGCGGCGTGTTTATGAGGCACGATTATGTTGATCTTTATATAGACCACATTGTAAAATCTGTTGATGCGGATTTGAATGGTCTTAGAATTGCCATCGATTGCGCAAACGGCTGCGCCTCACACACGGCCGAAAAATTATTCACTCGGCTTGGCGCTAAGGTCAGTATGATGCATTGTTCGCCCAACGGAGTTAATATAAATACCCATTGCGGTTCGACCGATATGCAGGATCTTGTGGCATACGTCAACGGCCATGATGTGGATTTAGGGCTGGCTTTTGACGGTGATTCCGACAGATGCCTTGCGGTTGATGAGAACGGCAAGCTCATAGACGGAGACCAAATGATAGCCGCCTTTGCGCTTGACCTTAAAAACAGAGGTCTGCTCAATGCCGACACGGCGGTAGTGACCGTTATGTCAAATCTCGGTTTTAAAATATTCGCGAGGCAAAACGGCATAAATGTCATAGAGACCAAGGTGGGCGACCGATATGTTCTTGAGGAGATGCTTCGAAAGAACTATATGATAGGCGGCGAGCAATCGGGGCATATAATTTTCAAAAACTTTGCTACTACGGGGGATGGGCAGCTTTCGGGCGCAGTGTTTGCGTCTCTTTTGGCAAAATCAGGGAAATCGGCCTCGCATGTGGCATCGGTTATGACTGTTTTACCACAAACGCTTGTTAATATAAAAGCAACTCATGAGCTTAAAGCAAAGCTTTCTAAGGATGAGGATATAAAAAAGGCGATAGATGCCGTGGCCGATGAGTTGGGCGAGCGGGGGAGGATTTTGGTTCGTCCCTCGGGAACAGAGCCGCTCATACGGGTGATGATAGAGGGCGAAGATATCGCTCAAATTAAAAAGTTAGCAAATCAGGTTGCAAGACTTATAGAGGAAAAGGTTTAAATGAGAGAAGTAGAAGGTTTCAAAGATTACGAGTTGATAGACGCCGATTCGGGTGAGCGGCTTGAGAGATGGGGCAATGTGATTTTAATAAGGCCCGACCCTCAGGTTATATGGCAGGGCAAACGCACCGACGGCCGTTGGGGAACAGCCGATGCCATATATCACCGTTCACACAGCGGCGGCGGATATTGGGAAAAGCTGAAGGCGGTGCCTGAGGTCTGGACTGTGTCTTACAAAGAGCTCACCTTCAGGCTCAAGCCCATGGGCTTTAAACATACGGGGCTTTTCCCTGAGCAGGCTGTCAACTGGGAGCTTGCGGCCAAGCTTATCAAAAAAGCCAACCGCCCCGTTTCTGTGCTTAATCTCTTTGCATACACAGGCGGGGCAACCGTTGCCTGCCTTAAGGCGGGCGCCAGCGTCACCCATGTTGATGCCTCAAAGGGTATGGTGCAGTGGGCAAAGGAGAATGCCACAGCATCGGGTGTGGCAGACAAAAATGTTCGTTGGCTTGTGGATGATTGCCTTAAATTCGTAAAAAGGGAAATTCGCCGAGGCAATCACTATGATGCCATAATAATGGACCCACCCTCCTATGGAAGAGGTCCGGGGGGCGAGGTTTGGAAATTAGAGCAGCAGCTCACAGAGCTTTTAATCGAAACGGGCAAGCTTCTGTCGGATGATGCGATATTCTTTTTACTTAATTCATATACAGGCGGCCTTTCGCCTACGATACTTAACTATATGATGAAAGAATATGCCATAGGAGACAGAAAAGGCAAGATATTCACCGACGAGATAGGTCTCCCTGTGACTGCGAAGGATATAATTTTGCCCTGCGGCAATACAACTGCTTGGATAAAAGATGATGAGTAATATTATTGAAGTTAAAAATGTGACATACGAATACAGCGAGGGCGAATCGGTTTTTGCCGCCGTCAAAAATTTAAGCCTTGATATTAAAAAAGGCAGTTTTACGGTTATTTTAGGCCACAACGGCTCGGGTAAATCGACCTTGGCCAAGCTTTTAAACGGGCTTGATAAGCCTACCGTCGGTGATGTTTTTGTAAAAGGCATAAACACAAAAGCCGAGGAAACCGAGCTCGAGGTTAAGCGAATGGTGGGGATGGTTTTTCAAAATCCCGACAATCAGCTTATAGCCTCGATAGTAGAGGAGGATGTTGCATTCGGGCCTGAAAATTTAGGGCTTGTCCCCGAGGAAATACGCCAAAGGGTAGACAGTGCCCTTAAGGCTGTGGGAATGTATGAGTTTCGCAGGTCAACCCCTCATCGCCTTTCGGGAGGGCAGAAGCAACGTGTCGCTATTGCGGGTATAATTGCGATGGAGCCTGAGTGCCTTGTTTTGGACGAGCCGACCGCAATGCTTGACCCTAAAGGCAGGGCTGAGATAATTGAAACCCTTTTAAGGCTCAACCGCGAGAAGGGGATAACCATTGTTCTCATTACCCATTATATGGAGGAGGCCGAAAAGGTCGATAGGGTTATTGTTATGAACGATGGGGAGCTTATAAATGACGGAACACCGAAAGAGATTTTTAAGAATGTTGAACAGCTTAAAGATCTCGGATTGGATGTTCCGCAAACAACCGAGCTGCTCTATAGATTGCAGAAAAACGGTTTTAATGTCAGCACGAATGCGATTTCTATAAAAGAGGCTGCCGCAGAAATTGCGGCGCTTTATGCGGAGGAAATATAATTTGGCAATTTTAGAGGTAAAGGGGCTTACCCACACCTACAATTCAAGCTCGCCTTTTATGAACGATGCTGTAAGCTCTGTCAGCTTTTCGGTGGAAAAGGGAGAGATAATAGGCATTATCGGTCATACAGGCTCGGGCAAGTCTACCTTGGTGCAGCATCTTAACGGCCTTTTAAAGCCCACTAAGGGTAGTGTGCTTTTTGAGAATGAGGATATTTGGAATGATCCCAAGCAGATTAGAAAGATTCGCTCAAAAGTGGGGCTTGTGTTCCAGTATCCCGAATATCAGCTTTTTGAGGAATCGGTCTATGCTGACATAGCATTCGGCCCAAAAAATATGGGCTTTTCGGGGGAGGAACTTGACCGACGAGTGAGGGAAACCTGCCGAATGATAGGAATTAAGGACAAATATTTAGAAAAGTCGCCCTTTGACCTTTCGGGCGGTGAAAAGCGCCGCGTTGCGATAGCGGGAGTTATGGCTATGATGCCGCAGGTCATTGTTTTTGATGAGCCCACCGCAGGGCTTGACCCGCGCGGCCGCGAGGATATAATAAATATAATCAAAAGCTACCGTGAGGCCACCTCGGCTACCGTTATAATCATATCCCACAGTATGGAGGATATGGCAGAATTATCCGACAAAATATTAGTTATGAACAAGGGCAGCCTTGAGATGTTTGACACGGTAGAAAATGTATTCTCTCAAGGGCAGAGGCTCAGGGAAATGGGGCTTAATGTGCCGATTGTGACCCGAGTTTTTGAAGCACTCAAAAATTCAGGTTTAGAAGTGCCGCAGAATGTTTTCACAGTGGAGAGGGCAATAGAGGTGCTTAGTAGCTTGAAGGGGGATAAGATAAATGCTTAAAGATATCACCTTCGGGCAGTATTACGACACAAAATCCATTCTTCACAAGGCCGACCCTCGCGTTAAAATTATTTTGATGATACTTTTTATCATCTTTATCTTTTTGGCAAAGAATATGTTCTCGCTTATCTTTGCAACAGCTTGTGTGTTGGCAGTTTTAATGTTGACAAAGGTGCCGTTCAAAATTTATTTAAAGAATTTAAAAGCGATTTTGCCTGTGCTTATTTTCACGGCGATAATTAACCTTTTTTACGGCGATGGCGGTCAGGTGTTGATTTCCTTCTGGCGGTTTGAGGTTACAACAGCAGGGGTTTATAAATCATTTTTTATGGCTATGAGAATTGTTCTGCTTATTTTTATAAGCTCTGTGTTGACCTACACAACCACACCGAATGATTTGACCGATGCAATCGAAAGCCTTTTAAGTCCGCTTAAATTTATAGGGCTTAAAAATGCGGTTCATACCCTGGCTATGATGATGACCATTGCTTTAAGATTTATACCCACCCTTATAGAGGAAGCCGAAAAAATAATGAATGCTCAAAAGGCCAGAGGAGCAGACCTTGAAAGCGGCGGCCTGATAGATAGGGTAAAAGCTTTAATACCTATACTTATCCCTCTTCTTATCTCATCAGTAAGGCGGGCTTACGAGCTTGCAGAGGCAATGGAATGCCGTTGCTACAACGGTGGCGAGGGAAAGACGAGAATGAAGCAGATGACACTTGCCTTGCGCGATTTAATGATATCTTTAGCTACTGTGGCTATATGCGGCGGTATAATACTTATTAATATTTTGATTTAAGGTTGGTTCTATGAAGAGGGTTTTGCTGACAATTTCATACGATGGCACCGCCTATCACGGGTGGCAGGTCCAGCCAAACGGAATTACCGTTCAGCAGGTCTTGCAGGACTCTCTTGTCAAGGTTTTAGGTGTTAACACAGCAGTTACGGGGTGCAGCCGCACCGATGCGGGTGTTCACGCAAGGCAGTTTGCCTGCCATATCGACTGTGACGAAAAAATACCTGACGAGGCGTTTTTAAAGGGTCTTAATTCCATTCTGCCCCGAGATATCGCCGTTCTTTGCTGCAAGAGGGTGGCTGATGATTTCCACGCGAGATATTCGGCCAAGGGCAAAACTTATGTTTACTACATATTAAACAGCAGGTTAAAGGATCCGTTTTTGTCCCGCTATAGCTGGCAAATAGCGCGTGAGCTCGATATTCGGAAAATGAATGATTTTTGCAAGGGTTTAGTGGGCACACACGATTTTTATGCCTTTTCATCTTCCGGGAGGACTGTTTCGGACACGGTCAGAATGGTGGAGGAGTGCCATGTGGAAAAAAGTGGAGATATTGTATCTCTCCATATCACGGGGAACGGGTTTTTATACAATATGGTCCGTATAATTACGGGCACAGCGGTCGATGTGTCCGACGGGAGAATAGCAGCCGATGCCACAGAGCAGATCTTGCTTTCCCGCAGGCGAGAGGCGGCAGGAATAACCGCCCCTGCGCAGGGTCTTTTTTTAGAAAAAGTTTTATATTAGGGTGAAAAAAATGCCTGATTACAGAAAAAAACGGAGAAATAAAATACCCTTTTCGCAACCTAAGGCGAAAAAAGCTAAGGTCGAGAGGAAAAGCAGCCGGGAAGATATTGAAATGACCCCCTCCGGCATTAATAAAAAGACAGCCAGACCTAAAAATGATATGCGGGTGGTCATGGGCAGAAAACTTGAGCAAAAAAGGAAAGCTAAGTTAGCTTTTGCTGTCGCGGCGGTTGTGCTTGTACTTGTGATGCTGTTTCAGATAGTATTGCCCGCGGGCATCTTTGAGACCGTTTCGAGCACCTTGGCGCTTATCGGCTCGGGCTCATATCCTATAGAGCCTGACGGTAACAGGGCAGTGTCGGTAATTTCACGCGGGTCATATTACTATGTTTTGACAGATGAGACTGTGAATGCATATTCAAATTCGGGCAAAAGGCTGCTTTCATATGCTCACGGATTTGAAAATCCCGTCATAAAAACCTCGCAGACCCGTGCGATAGTTTTTGACCAAGGCGGAGATGAGGTACTGGTATTTAGTGTTGGCGACCTTAAACACAAGCTTCAAACAAAGCATGCCGTTATAACTGCGGCTATTTCCGATTCAGGTAGATTTGCCGTTGCAGTTAATTCGGATAAATACACCTCTGCTGTGACGGTGTATGATAAATCGGGTGAAAATGTGGTTTACGAATGGTATTCCGCAGAGGATATTATAAATAATGTTGCTTTGGCGCCGAACGGTAAAAAGATGGCGGTGTCGGTACTAAATGCCGATTCAGGCCGATTTAATTGCAAGCTCAGCGTTTTAAACTTTAAATCTGCCACCCCTCTTTATACTAAAAGCTACGGAGACGCCCTCATTTACACTCTTGACAGTACCCACGGCTCGTCCTTTGCGGCGGTGACTTCAAACAGAATTGATTTTATCAAATGGTCTAATTACAAAACAAAAGAGTATCAAAACGAGTATAACACGGCATTCTTCCGCGCGGGCAAGGGTGGATATGTGGTAGTTTATAACCGAGACAGAGATAAAACCGATAATCGCATTGCGGTTTTTTCAAAATCGGGCAAGCCTAAATATGAAATAGAATATAAAGGCATAATAAGTGATATCAGGGTGTCAGGAGGGCATATTTATTGTATTAGCGACACCGCAGTTAATCTGGTTTCAAATAAAGGTGAAATATTAAGAAGCGCTTCCTGCGGCTTTGACGCAGTGGCGCTGAGCATTACGGGAACAAACACCGTTGCTGTTATAAGTGACAGTGAGATTGATAAAATTAAATTAGAATAGGGGTTAGAGCCAATGAGTATAGTTCTTGATTTGATAATTATTGCAATTATTCTTTTCTTTGTTTTGTCCTCTGCGAAGAGGGGATTTGTTAATGCCGTGGTTGAAACGGTGGGAATTGTGGCGGCAATTATTATATCGTTAACAATTAGTACACCACTGAGTCAGGCTACATATGATAAAATAATCGAGCCGTCTATAAAGTCGGTGACGTCATTGGACAGTATCGGCACTGTTGAGCAGGTGACCGACACTGCTTGGGAGGCTTTGCCGAGCTTTATTAAAAACAATTCTGAGTCATTAGGAATCTCTGTTGATGAGTTCAATCAAAGTATAGCTCAGAATATTGATAATGGCGTCGAAGCGGCGGCTGAGGCTGCTGTTAAAAAGATTGTCGAGCCTATTGCATTAAAGGTTTTAAAAACTGTTTATGCGGTCGTTTTGGCAGTTTTGCTGATAGTCGCGGTTAAATTTATTGCCAAAGTAGTAAATCGGCTTTTCTCGTTCAGTATTATCGGGAAAGCCAATCGTACCTTAGGCGGCGTGATAGGACTTTTTAAAGGGACGGTTGTGGCCTTACTTTTCTGCATGGTGGTTTCACTTATCGTGTCGTTTACGAAAAACGGTTTTCTTATTTTCACTGCTGAAAATATAAATAATTCTTATATTTTCAAGCTTTTAGCAGATATTATTCCAATGAGGTAATTAGCGGTTTAACCGTCGCCTCAGGTTTTTCCAAGGAGTTTAAAAAATGAAGCTTTGTTCAAAGTGTAAAAAACGACCTGCTGTGGTCTTTCTTTCGGATATGTCAAACCCAAATGCGGAGCCTAACGGGCTTTGCCTTGTTTGCGCCAAGGAGATGGGTCTCAAACCGGTTGACGATATGCTCAAACGCATGAATATATCCGACGAGGATATCGAGCAGATGAGCGACCAGTTTATGGATTTGATGGCATTGGATGAGGAGTCGGATGATGAGACTCTCAATGACGAGACCTTTGATCTCGGAACTACCCCCGCAATGCCGTTTTTTAACAAGCTTTTCGGCAACCTTTCGCCTGAAAAAGATAAGAGCGAAACCAAACAGGATGAGGGTAAAGAGGGTTCGGCTAAGCCAAAGAAAAAGCGCCGCAGATTTATGGAGCAATATTGTACCAACCTGACCGAAAAGGCAAGGCAGGGAAGTATTGATGTTATCATAGGGCGTGACAAGGAGCTCTATCGCACGATACAGATTTTATCTCGCAGGTCAAAGAACAACCCCTGCCTTATAGGTGAGCCGGGTGTCGGCAAAACCGCTATCGCAGAGGGGCTGGCTCTGAAAATTGCTAACGGTGAGGCTCCCGCAAGGCTTCTCGACAAGGAGATATTTTTGCTTGACCTTACAGGGCTTGTTGCAGGCACACAGTTTAGGGGTCAGTTCGAAAGCCGGGTTAAAGGCTTAGTTGACGAAATCAAGCAATCGGGCAATGTTATTTTGTTCATTGATGAGATTCACAATCTCGTAGGTGCGGGCGATTCTGCAGAAGGCTCGATGAATGCCGCTAACATCTTAAAACCCGCTCTTTCGAGGGGTGAGATTCAGGTTATAGGAGCCACCACCTTTAAGGAGTACAGAAAATATATCGAAAAGGATGCCGCCCTTGAGCGCCGCTTCCAGCCGGTCACTATAGAGGAGCCCTCTTTGGCAGAGGCCGAGGAGATCCTTATGGGAGTTAAGGGTTATTATGAAGGCTTCCATAATGTGGTGATACCCGAAAGTATTGTTAAAAAGGCGGTGCTTTTATCCGAAAGATATGTTACCGACCGCTATCTGCCTGATAAGGCAATAGACCTTCTTGATGAGGCCTGCGCTTGCGCCAGCCTTGAAAATAAGGCTATAGACGAGCTATATCTTGCAAACAAAAAAGTTGCAGAGTGCTCTATTAGGCTTGAAGAGCTCGAAGCAGAGGTTGAGCAACCTGATTACGAAAAGCAGGCGATGGTCAAAGCTGAGCTTGAAAAGTACAAGCAGCAGGCAGAGGCTCTTTATGAGCCGGCATCAAATAACACCGTTACAGATGCCGATATCGCAAAGGTCATAGAGCTTTGGACCGGCATCCCGGCAACAAAGGTTCAGGAGAGCGACCTTAAAAAGCTGTCTTGCTTAGAGGAGGAACTTAACAAAAAAATCATTGGCCAGAATGAGGCTACAAAGCTGGTTTCGGCCGCAGTTAAGCGCTCAAGGGTAAAAACCGGCAATCTTCACCGACCGGCATCCTTTATATTTGTAGGGCCGACGGGCGTGGGCAAAACCCAGCTTGTCAAGGTGCTCTCGGAGCAGCTATTTGACACTCCCGAAACCTTGATCCGCCTTGATATGTCCGAGTTTATGGAGAAGCATTCGGTTTCAAGAATTATCGGTGCGCCTCCCGGATATGTGGGTTACGATGAGGCTGGCCAGCTGACCGAAAAGGTCCGCAGAAAGCCGTATTCGGTGGTATTGTTTGACGAAATAGAAAAAGCACATCCTGATGTGCTTAATGTATTACTTCAAATTCTGGACGACGGCCGCGTGACCGACGCTCAAGGGAGAACAGTCAACTTTGAGAACACGATAATCGTTATGACATCTAATGCCGGAAGTGAGCGCCAAGATAATCTCTTGGGCTTTGGAAAAACTGTCGGCGACGCTTCAAAGGAAAAGGCTTTAAAGGCTTTGGAGCAATTTTTGCGCCCAGAATTTATTGCCCGTGTGGATGAGATCGTGGTCTTCTCGCCACTCAGCGAGGATGCAATGTCAAAAATTGCCGCCTTGATGCTTGACGAATTGAAGGATGCTCTTTCGGAAAAACTCATAGCTCTTGATTATGACGGTAATACCTGCAAATATTTAGCAGCCAAGTGTGTCTCTGGCAAACGCGGAGCAAGGGAATTGCGAAATGCTATCCGTCGCGAGATAGAAAACAAGATCGTTGATATCGTGGTCGATAACGCCGAGGGCAGCATAAAGTCGATTTCACTCACCACCGAAAACGGAGAGCTTAAAATCGACTGCAAGAAAATATAAGAAGCTTAATATATAAATAGCTATAAAAAAGCAGCCGAATTTATCACTCCGGCAAATCTTCTGCATAATTTTTTATTGCTTGCCGAAAAAACTTGGCTTTTGTGATGCCATCTGCCTTTAGTTTTCTTTGCAATTTTTCAACAAATTCGCGACCACACTCAACTTTAATCTGCTTATAAGCCTTAGCTTTATATTTTTTACAGCTTCAGGATAATAATTACTTGCCATTGTTTTTATACTCCTTTATAGTTTGTAATAATCCGCAGACTTGAACAGATAAAAGTGCAAAAAGAGAAAATAAATATAAAAAGTTTAAAAATCTCTTCACTTTTCTAAAATGATATTATATAATAGCAATGGTAAGGTATCCTACTTTGGGGAGCTTTCGCTACCCCGTTTCGGTCGGTATTTACCGTTTCCTTTTGTTCTCGGTTAGTGTCTTAATGATTTGCAAGGTCGTATACACTATTCCGAGAACTTTTTCTATTATATCTATCATCTTAACCACCTCCTCTCTCGACATTATTTTCATATCATATTAGTACGAATAAGTTAAGTGTTTTTTCAATTTTTTTATGCCTGAGAAATCAGGCTTTTTTCTTTTTAAAAGTTAGCAACTAGTAGCAAGTTTTTATGTGGTAATAAAGAAATGTTTTTGAACCCAATTCGCAAATTTATGGAGATGAAAACCATCACAGCACCGCTGATTCGTGAACTGATTGACCATATTGAAGTGCACGAAACCGAAGGCGAAGGGAAATACAAAACACAACGAATTGTAATATTCTACCGATTCGTAGGTTATATAGAAATCCCCGAAAGCGCCTTCTCACGGCCTTTAACAAAGGATACAAGACAAGGTGTGGCGGTTTCGTATATACCCAAAGCCTTACCGGCATAACAAAAAAGAGCAGGATAAACCTGCTCCAAACACTAATGTGCATAAAAAAAGAATGTTCATAACGGTTAAGTCCGTTATGAACATTCAACATGGTCCGAGTGACAGGACTTGAACCTGCGGCTACCTCTTGCGGTGCCCGAAATTCATTACGGCTTGGGGCGCCTATGAATTTCGACCGCTGCGCCATTTCGAACTCGCTGTATCTCACGCCGTGAGCGCTCGTTCTCAATGCCTGACCCCACGGGGTCAATCGGCCGCAGGCTCAAAATTTTGCTATTCAAATAAAAAAGCAGTTCTAACCAAAAGGTTGAAACTGCTTTTTGGTGCGGGTGTTCATAACGGACTTGATTAAAAAGTATTGAAATACCGGCAGAAACACACATATTTTTCACTCACACATTTGTGTATTTCAAGGTTTCTTCGTAAAATAAAATTATAGAAACGAGGAAACGAAATTATGTCAAAATTTATTGAAGAATTCTATTACGGTAACATTGATCCCCAAGCGAGAAGCACAAAGCAAAACAAGACCGTTCAAAAGCAGATGGAAGTTCTAATGCTCAATGAGGAATTTCTAACCGAAACACTCACGGGCGAAAACAAAAAGAAGTTTCTTGATTTCGTCAATGCTTGGAGTGTCGTCAACGGCGAATCGAATCTCGATAGCTTCATTATGGGCTTTCGATTGGGAGCTAACTTTACATACGATACTTTCGTATCAACCGAAACACCGTTTAAGGATTTGCTGAAGGAGTGAAAGATATGTCAAAGAAGTATTACATAGCTCTTGATGATTGCGAGAGAGGAACAATTATCAACTGTCTTAACGAAAAGCGAAATAAACTTATAGCAGACGGCAAATACACAGATGCGGTTGATGAAGTGTTACTCAAAATCCTTAACGCAAAACAAAAGAAATTCAAAGTGATCTACAAGGAGGCTTAATTATGGAAAAGCGTATTTTTAATGAACATACGGGTATCAGCTACACTTTGCAAGGGGATTATTATTTGCCCGATCTTGCACTCCCCGAACAACAAGATAAGCCTATCGGTTTGTGGGGGCAACGGCACTTGCGGTATATTAAGCAACACCACAAGGTGCAATACACAAATCTGCTGACAAGCGGTAATTTAAACGGCTATCTCGCTGACATTGACAAGCAAGCAGAGGATATGTTTTCTCGGCTCGTAAATCAGATGGCTGAGCGTGATGGTGTAACCGAGCTACTCAAAGCAGATAATCAAATGGAGTGGGTTGCTCGGATGAACAATATTCGCAGTAGAGCCACTGAAATTATAAACAGTGATTTGATTTATATCTAAACCTATGATTAAAAGAGGAATGCCACTCCGTGCGGTATCCCTCTTTTGCTATAATTCAAAATAATTTCTCATTTCTCAACAATATATTGCACTTTGAGAAAAGATGTGATATACTATTAAAGATGTTGATAGGAGGTATTCTTATATGGCAGTTACATACAACAAGCTTTGGAAATTAATGATTGATAAGGGTATCAACAAAACCCAACTTCGCACCCAAGCTGGTATTAGTACTAATGCAATGGCAAAACTCGGAAAGAACGAATCTGTTCAGGTTGAAGTTTTAAATAAGATATGCACAACACTTAACTGTGGTGTTGACGATATTCTTGAGTTTGTGGCTACGGAGGAAGAATAAATGCGAATTATTTCACTTTTTAGCGGTGCTGGCGGTTTGGACTTAGGTCTTATTCAGGCAGGAAATACCGTTATTTGGGCAAACGATATCGACAAAGATGCTGTTGCTACCTATAAAGAGAATATTGGCGAACATATTGTTTGTGATGACATAAAAAATATAGATATCTCTACTCTTCCTGACTGTGATGTTGTTGTAGGAGGATTTCCCTGTCAAGGATTTTCACAGGCAAATATGCTTAGAACTCTTGATGATGATAGAAATCAATTATATAGATTTTTTTATAATACAATTAAAATCAAGCAGCCTAAGTATTTTATCGCAGAAAATGTAAAGGGCATTTTAAGTCTTGGCAAAGGTGAAGCGATCAAAACGATTGTTTCCGACTTTGAAGCGGCAGGTTTTATTACATCTATTAATTTAGTTAATATGGCAGATTACGGTGTGCCTCAGACAAGACAGCGTGTGATTATTATTGGGCAAAGAAAAGATTTAAGCGAAGATTTGCAGTTCAAATTCCCCGTACCAACGCATTCTAAAAAGGGAGATTTAAAGCCTTGGGTTTCAATAGAAGAGGCTATTGGTCATTTTCCTGATCCGGATGAAGAGAATAACATTTTGAATCACATATATTCAGCTTATAAGGTTTCTTACCGCAATTTTACTGGTCATAGAGAAACTGACCCGACAAAACCGTCTCCGACTATTTTGGCAAGAGGAAATGGCAAGGGCGGAGTATGTGCAATTCCGCACTACAATGGCAAAAGACGATTAACTATACGAGAAAGCGCAAGTGTTCAAACTTTCCCGGAAACATTTCACTTTAATGGAACAATGGGATCTTGCTATCGGCAAATTGGAAATGCTGTGCCTGTGAGATTTGCAAAACTCTTAGGTGAAGAGCTAATGCGATTAGAAAAGGAAGTAGTTATATGAAAGTAGTATCCTTGTTCAGTGGTGCTGGCGGATTAGATTTAGGTTTCAAAATGGCTGGACACGACATTCTTTGGGCAAATGATTTGTACGAAGATGCTGTGAATACATATCGTTCAAATTTAGGCGATCATATTGTATGTGAAGATATATCCAAAATAGATTCTAAAGACATACCCGATTGTGACATTATAATTGGTGGATTTCCTTGTCAGGGCTTTTCGGTCGCAAACATGAAAAGACACGTTGGTGATGAACGAAATGAATTGTATAAGCAGTTAATTAGAGTTATTAACGCAAAAAAGCCAAAATTCTTTTTAGCTGAAAATGTAAAAGGACTTACCAACTTGGCTAAAGGCAAAGTGTTTGAAATGATTTTATCTGATTTTAGTCAGCTTGGATATAAAGTCAAAGCGCAAATTCTTAATGCTGCAGATTATGGCGTTCCTCAAACAAGGCAAAGGGTTATTATTGTTGGGGTTCGGAATGATATTGACTTTGAATATAATTATCCTTTGCCCACTCATCACAAAGATGGAGAAAACGGATTAGTAAAATGGGTAAGTGTTTCAAAGGCGCTTTCTGTTTTGCCTGATCCCGATCAGCCAAATACCATACCCAACCATGAGTATTCAAAATATAAATTAGAGTTTAATGGCTATTTAGGACATAGACCTTTAGATCCCGATAAGCCTGCTCCTACAGTTACGGCACGTGGGGACAACAAGGGTGGCGTAGTTATTTTGCCCCACCCTAACGGTCAACGCAGAATGTCTTGCAGAGAATTAGCAAGTGTACAGAGTTTTCCTGTTGATTTTGAATTTTCGGGCAATAGGTCGTCTGTTTACAGACAAATTGGCAATGCAGTCCCACCTCTTTTAGGTTATGCAATCGCCAATGCCTTTAACGAATATAAGGAGGTATAGATATGTTTGCTAAGAATTTCATACCTACCAAGCCTTTTGACGGATTCAAGTGGAAATGGGCTTGTTTACAATGTACAGAAGGCTTAAATGACCCTGTGGTTTTACTTGGTGTACTTTTTAGAATGAGAAAATTAGAACCTTTAGGCGTTAAGTATAGTTCTGATGAGTTTGCCAAAGAACTTATCGACCTTTCTAATGACGTAAAGGATTCTATTGGTGTGGATTTAGAAAGACGAACCGGCGATAGAAATCTTATTCGAAATTCCGGTCAGTATTGGCGTGCAGTTGGTCTTATACCGCCAGCAGATCGTTCAGGACAGATTAAGTTGACTGAATTTGGTCGAAAGGTTGCAGACCACGACATTTCCCAAACCGAGTTTGCTGCTATCACGGTTCAAACATTTAAACTACCTAATTCAAATATTCAAAGTGAAGAAGAATGTAGATTGTGGTTGCAACACGGAATAGTTTTGCACCCACTGAGATTGCTTCTTGAAATCGAAATGAAGCTGAACGAATTAGGACAGGGCTTTATTACTACCGAGGAATTGATCAAAATAATCATTCCTCTTTCCGGTTGTAAAGCAGAGTTGCAAGACTATATTAACTTCATTCTATGGTATAGAGCTGGCGAAATTTCTTTAATAGGATGGCCTAATTGTTGTCCCGAAGCAAACGATATGCGTATTGCTCGTGAGTATCTTTTGTTTCTTTCTAATTATGGCTACATTATTCATACTTCGGGTGACACCCGTATGGAAGAAAAATATAGCTTAAATGCAATTATTGCCGATGAAATAAGAGAAATTATTGCGGAAAAGCCAAAAGATGAGTCGTTACTTAATGCGTTAGAACAGATTAGAGCAACGGAGGTTATCGCAGAAGTTGAGAGAAAAAGAGTTCAAACCTCTCGTACCGCTCGTCCGAATCAGGCTAATTTTAGAAGAGAAGTTCTCAAGGTGTGCCAGCGTTGTATTATTACAAATGTTACTATGCCCGAAGTTTTAGAAGCGGCTCATATTAAACCATTCAAATATAATGGTGAAGATACCGTTGCAAACGGTTTTGCTATGAGAACGGATATTCACACATTGTTTGATACTGGACATTTGAGAATATCCGAAGATGGCATTGTTGAATTATCTTCAAGAGCAAGGATGGATTATGGTGCTTCTATTCCGCCAAGAATTGTAGTGCCTGATTTCACCAACCGTGAATTTTTACGTTGGAGATGGGATAACTACAACGGAATGTAATTGCATCAGTTGGAAAGATTGGAACAAAAGTATTTATATGCTTCTGATGCCGCAGACTCAATGTTTTTTGCCCACCCGTGACCACAATTGAGCAAAGTATTATTTTCCTTCTTTAAAATACACCAAAAGTAATGTTCAGTATTATTAAATATTTCGCTTTCTAAATTGATTTGGATGGTATAAATGTAAATCACCTCGCTCGAAAGGAGTTTGTGCAATATGATAACTTTTAATAATAAAACACAAGAAGAAATCAATCGACTGATTGAGATAGGAAAAAAGTATAGGGATAGCGTATTAAGTGAATCGCTGTTATCGGATGTTTTGCAATCCTTAAAAAACGATCCTGAAACAATGGAAAAAACTAAAAAGTTTTTGTTATCTCAAGGAATAGAAGTGGTACCAAGTCTTTTTGATGTGGAAGAGATGGAAGATGATGAAGCGGCTGAAAGCGGAAATCAAATTAAACCATACGATCCTTCTCAAATAGATATTTCCCCTAAAAATCAATCTTTAGATCTACTTCTTAACAGAGTAGAAAATGAAGAAATTGATTTGATGCCCGACTTTCAAAGAAAGGCTGGGCTTTGGGCGCCTAAACAAAAAAGTCAATTGATTGAGTCGCTTATTTTAAGGATTCCTCTTCCCGCCTTTTATTTCGATGGTACGGATAATGACAAGTGGATTGTTATTGATGGATTACAACGCTTGACAGCATTGAAAGAGTTTTTTATTGATAAAACTCTTAGGCTTACAGGTTTAGAATTTCTTAAAGATTTAGAGGGACTAGGCTGTGATGATATGCCTAAAGTATACTTGCGTAGAATGAAAGAAACACAAGTTATATGCTATATTATTAATCCTGGAGCGCCGATTAATTTGAAATATAATATTTTCAAACGCATTAATACTGGCGGTCTACACCTTGAACCTCAAGAAATTCGTCACGCCTTGTACCAAGGCTTTGCAACAAACTATCTAAAAAAACTCTCTGACAATGATACGTTTAAGCGGGTAACCGGTTATTCTGTTCCTACTGATAGAATGATGGATAGGGAGTTTGTACTGCGCTTTATAGCATTTTATGAATTAGGCGTAGATAAGTATGATGGCATTGTTGATGATTTCTTAAACGCTGCTATGGCGCTGATTAATAAAAAATATAAAAATGACCCTACATATGCTGATGCCTTAGAACAAAAATTCCTGTTTGTATTAGAAACATCCGAAAAAATATTTGATCGTTTTGCTTTCCGCAGGATGCCAGACAAAGAAAAACGTCGTACAATGAGCAAGGCGCTGTTTGAAACTTGGACTGCTGTATTAGCCAAGTACTCTAATGAAGATTTAGATAAGCTTGTACTAAAACGAGAATATCTTGTGGAAAAGTATATGCCTATGTTTACCGAAGATGAGGAATTTTATAACTCTATTGGTAGTGGTAAAATTTATTCTGTGAGAAAAAGATTTGAGAAGATAGAAAATTTGGTAGCAGAGGTGTTAAACTATGCTTAATTCCATTGAATTAAAAAATTTCAAATGTTTTTCAGAATTACGCATTGACTTGGCGGGGTTGAATATTTTCTCTGGATTAAATGGTATGGGAAAATCAACTGTAATTCAAAGTTTGCTGTTGTTTAAGCAAACTCAGGAGCAAGGGATAAGCTTAAATCGATTCTTTTTGAACGGTAATTATGTTTCGTTAGGAACGGGACAAGATGTATTGTTTGAAAATGCAATCGAAGAAAAAATTTGCTTAAAATATGCAGAAGAAAATGTTATTACAGATGTAAATCTCGAATATAAGGCAACGTCAGATGTGTTAGGTGTGACTTATCCTGTAGCGGAAATTTGCAAATCTCTTAATGCTGATTTTGAATATTTAAATGCAGAACGGTTATCACCACAAACCACATATGAAAAATCAAGCGTTTATATCAATAACAATCAATTGGGGATTTATGGACAGTTCACTGCGCATTATCTTGCAAGTCATCAAGATGATTCGGTTGAATGCGTTAGTAACGAACCGTATAAAACATTAAAGGAGGGGCTGCAATTTTGGTTAAATGAAGTGTCTCCAAACGTGAAATTAAATGTTTCTGAAATACCAAATGCAGACTTAGCTCAGATTAATTATTATTATACGGGATTACAGGATTCTACTAAGACACGTGAATATCGCCCTACTAATGTAGGATTTGGAATTTCTTATATTCTTCCCATTATTACTGCATTGCTAAAAGCCAAAAAAGGAAGTATATTAATTATTGAAAACCCAGAGGCACATCTTCACCCTAAAGGACAAAGAAAGATGGGAGAACTGATCGCCTTATGTGCCAGCCGTGGGGTTCAGGTTTTCTTGGAAACTCATAGTGATCACGTTATGAACGGTATCAGAATATCTGTAAAGAATAAGACTATTAACTCCGAACAAGTAAAAGTATATTTTTTCAACAATAATAATGGTACTAGCTTTCATAATGTTGAATCACCCAAAATACTTGACAATGGTCGTTTTGATTTTTGGCCTGACGGATTTTTTGATGAATGGGAAAAGGCTCTTGATGAGATCGTCTGATGGTGATGTCAATGGAAATGGTTTTTAATGAAATTTCTGTAGCGAAGGAGAACTTAACAACGCTTGATGCGAATACTTTGTTTTCTTCCTTTCTAAAAACATATTCAAAGGCGGTTGCCTCTGATTTGGGGATTTCAAGAAGCATTATAACACCAATAGATTTCAATGCTTTAGAAATATCTTCAGGTTATTACATGGCTGCGTGGAGAAATTCTCCTACGGTCGACAAGGATGATAAAATGAGATTGCTTGGCATTTGTGAAAGACAGAATGTTTCTGTTCCTAGTACCGAAGATTATCAATTTGTTCAATATGATGACTCTGTTGGCAAAGGATTGCAAATGGCTTATGAAAATCAAAGTTCACTAATAAGCATTCCGTCCTCTGAAAATTGGAAACAAAATGTCATTCAAGCCTTGTTATGCGATGTAGAAAACGAAACAGAAAGTCAAATCTCTCTGAAAAACATATATAGTATAGAAAGCTTGGATGAGCACAAAGACTGGTTAAAGTCTGAAGAAAATAAGGAACATTCGAAAATCAGAACTCCGGATGCTTTTTTATCAAACATAACAACGCTTTTTCCTTCTTTAGTTTTCCATCGTAATGCTTTGGCACAAATCAAAAGCCAAGTAAATCCTGTCAACATCCCAACTATATTAGAAAAACTTTTAATATTAGAAAAGTATTTTTCAAATTGGGATGGAGGAAAATTCGAACGCTCCGCTTTTCCACCTCGGTTTGTTTCTCCTGAATCCGATGAAACTTTATCTCGGTTTGAAACAGAGCATACTTTTGAATGGGAAGGTTCTAGTGTTTTAGTTAGTTATCATGTTCGTTATACTGGCGGAGATGTTCCGGGGAGAATCTACATATATCCACAGCACGATCAGAAAAAATGCCTTGTTTGTAGTTTGCATACGAAACTTCCAACAGTAAGTGATCCTAAATTTTAATTCAGAGCCAAAGTTGCACCAATTAATGTGGTAACTTTGGCTTTTATCTTATAATGAAAATAAAATAGTGTTCGTGTTGCGACAGAAATCTCTTGACAAACGAAT
>JAZORP010000068.1:0-19530 GCA_045656665.1 Acutalibacteraceae bacterium
GGCGGGTTTTGTTTTTGCTTCAAAGAAACAACCGAACTATTGAAAGGCGGAATATGAATGTTATCTCTCGACAAGGTATTTAACGCGCAAACGGTGCTGAAAAACATTGTCCGTGAAACAAATGTAGTTCGAGCGTACGGCATTGCCCCCGAATGTGAACTATATCTAAAACCTGAAAATCTACAGATAACCGGCTCCTTTAAGGTCAGAGGCTCGGCATACAAAATCGCAATGCTCTCTCCTGAAGAAAAGGCAAAAGGGGTTATCGCCTGCTCTGCAGGCAACCACGCTCAGGGTGTGGCGCTTGCCGCATCTAAAAACGGTATTAAATCCCTAATATGCCTGCCCGACAGCGCCCCAATCTCAAAAGTGGAGGCGACAAAAGGCTTCGGCGCAGAGGTGTGCCTAGTAGAGGGCTGTTATGATGATGCTTACAAAAAGGCTCTTGAACTAAAAGAAAGCGAGGGTTACACCTTCGTTCATCCCTTTGATGACGAAAATGTAATAGCAGGCCAAGGAACGATAGCTCTTGAGGTGTTAAACGACCTTGAAAATATTGACGCCATTGTAGTTCCTGTCGGCGGCGGCGGTCTTATTTCGGGTATTGCCTACACCGCAAAGCAGATAAGGCCTTCTATCAAGGTTTACGGCGTGCAGGTCGCAGGAGCACCCAGTATGTACAACTCGGTAAAGAACGGGCAGATAGAGTGTCTTGAGTCGGTTCAGACCATTGCAGACGGCATTGCCGTTAAACAGCCCGGCGAGAACACATATTCCTATGTATCGGAATATGTAGACGACATCGCCCTTGTTACCGATGATGAAGTTGCAAGCGCTATTCTCGCTCTTATTGAGAAACAAAAAATGATTGCCGAGGGCGCGGGCGCTGCGGCGGTTGCGGCGGTTATGTTCGGCAAATTTCCGCTTAAAGGCAAGCGGGTGGTCAGCATCGTATCGGGCGGCAACATTGATGTTACAAGCCTGTCCCGCGTGATAGACCGAGGTCTTCTTAACTCCGGCCGCTCTTCGAGCCTGCTTATCGAGCTTATCGACAAGCCCGGTCAGCTTAAAGATATTTCCCGCATTATCGCCGATTGCGGGGGTAACGTTACCGGTGTTCACTACGAAAAGGGCAACACCGAAAGCGTCAACGGATGCTTCCTCAGAATCGAGATGGAAACCAAGGATTTCGAGCATGTTAACCTAATTATAGAGTCCCTGCGCAAAGAGGGCTTCAAGATAGTATAAAGGAGTATACATATGAGCAACAAAGTTGAAACAAAATCTGCTCCGGCAGCCATCGGGCCTTATTCACAAGCTGTAACTGTAGGTGAACTTGTTTTCACATCAGGGCAAATCCCTCTAAACCCCGAAACCGGAATGATGGAGGGTGAAACTATAACCGAGCAGACACACAGAGTTTGCAAAAATTTACAGGCGGTGCTTACCGCGGCGGGCGCATCCCTTGAAAGCGCTGTTAAAACGGTCTGTTTTTTAAGCAATATGGAGGATTTCGTTGCATTCAACGAGGTTTACGCGCAGTACTTCGTAAACAAACCCGCTCGCTCCTGCGTGGCTGTCAAAGCCTTGCCCAAAGGAGCTTTGGTTGAAGTTGAAGTAATCGCCGAAAAGGTGTAAAATATACTGATTTTATTTTAAATACATTGTCGTCCAAAAGGCGCTTGCCTGCATAAGACGGCAGAACGGAGATTTTTATGTTAGACGCAAGTAAATATCAGGTAGGATATTTTCCTGTATCAAATAAATATAACAAATGGGTTGAAAAGGACCATATAGAAAAGCCCCCCGTCTGGTGCAGCGTTGATATGCGCGACGGTAACCAAAGCCTTGTTATCCCGATGAGCCTTGAAGAAAAGCTCGAATACTACAAGGTGCTTTTAGAGGTCGGATTTAAAGAAATCGAAGTCGGCTTCCCTGCCGCCAGCGAGACCGAATATGAATTCCTGAGAACCCTCATTGATAATAATATGATCCCCGATGATGTCAGCGTTCAGGTGCTGACCCAATGCCGTGAGCATATCATTCGCAAGACCTTTGATGCCTGCAAGGGTGCTCCCAGCGCTATCATCCACTTTTACAACTCTGTAAGCGTGGCTCAGCGCGAGCAGGTTTTCAAAAAATCAAAAGAGGAAATCAAGAAAATTGCCATTGACGGCGCAAAGCTTGTTAAAAAGCTGGCCGGAGAATACGAGGGCAATTTCCGTTTCGAATATTCGCCCGAGTCCTTCACAGGAACCGAGCCTGAATATGCCCTTGAGGTCTGCAATGCTGTGCTCGATGTTTTGGAGCCGAGCGAGACCAACAATGTTATTATCAATCTGCCGGTCACGGTTGAAATGAGTCTCCCCCATGTCTACGCCTCTCAGGTGGAATACATGAGTGAAAATCTCAAATACCGCGAACATGTGACCTTATCGCTTCACCCTCATAACGACCGCGGCACCGGTGTTGCAGATACCGAACTTGCTTTGCTTGCAGGAGCCGACCGCGTTGAGGGAACGCTTTTCGGCAACGGTGAGCGCACAGGTAATGTTGACATCATCACCCTTGCTATGAATATGTACTCCCACGGTGTTGACCCAAAGCTGGACCTTTCAAATATGAACTATCTTGTTGAAAAGTACGAGAAATGCACAAGAATGCATGTTTATGAGAGGGCTCCTTATGCCGGAGCACTTGTTTTTGCCGCATTTTCGGGAAGCCATCAGGATGCTATTGCAAAGGGTATGAAACATCGCGCCAAAAAGGCTCTCCACCAATGGAATGTGCCCTACATCCCCATCGACCCGAAGGATATCGGCCGTACATACGACGCGGATGTTATAAGGGTTAATTCCCAATCGGGCAAAGGCGGGATAGGCTATTTGCTTGAACAGACCTACGGCTATAATTTGCCTGCTAAAATGCGCGAGCACTTCAGTTATATGTGCAAGGATATTTCCGACCATGAGCACAAGGAGCTTAAAGCCGACGAAGTGCTGAATATCTTCACTGAACATTATTTGAATGTAGACACCGATATCAGCGTGACCGATTTTGATTTCATGCGGGAAAACGATGCGGTGAAAATCAATATCACCTTTATGAAAGACGGTGTTGAGACCGAAATGGAGGCCGAGGGCAACGGTTCTCTGAGCGCCATAAACAATGCTCTTAAAGCATACTCGGGAGAGGAATACACCTTGCAGGTGTTTACTCAGCACAGCTTGCAGGGTCAAGGCTCTAAGAGTGTGGCCGCATCCTATATCGGACTTGAAAAGGAAAACGGGGAGATGTTCTGGGGCGCCGGCACCGACACCGATGTCATTAAGGCGAGCACCAACGCTCTGCTTACTGCTTTCCACAATATGACCAAAGGAGAAAAATAATATGGGAATGACCATGACGCAAAAGATCCTTGCCGCCCACGCGGGGCTCGACAAGGTGGTATCAGGCCAGCTTATCAACGCAAGGCTTGATATCGTGCTGGGCAATGACATTACAACCCCCGTTGCAGTAAATGAATTTAAAAAAGCCGGCTTTGATTCGGTTTTCGATAAAGACAGGGTCGCTATAGTGCTTGACCACTTTGTTCCCAATAAGGACATCAAGGCTGCTGAGCAGTCTAAAACCTGCCGCGAGTTTGCATGCTCGCATTGTGTGAGCCATTTTTATGATGTTGGTAAAATGGGTATTGAGCACGCCCTCCTGCCCGAGCAGGGTGTTGTGACGGCAGGAGACTGCATTATCGGTGCCGACAGCCATACCTGCACCTACGGCGCGCTCGGCGCTTTCTCGACCGGTGTCGGCTCTACAGATATGGCCGCCGGCATGGCAACGGGTATGGCATGGTTCAAGGTTCCGTCTGCAATCAAATTTAACCTCACAGGGAAACTTCCCGCCAACTGCAGCGGTAAAGATGTGATACTGACCATTATCGGCATGATCGGTGTGGACGGTGCGCTTTACAAGAGCATGGAATTTGTGGGCGAAGGCGCGCACAGCCTTTCTATGGATGACCGCCTTTGCATCTGCAATATGGCTATCGAAGCCGGCGCTAAAAACGGCATTTTCCCTGTAGATGATGTGACAATGAATTATCTCAAAGGCCGTAGCGAGCGCGAGCCTGTGATTTACGAGGCTGATGCCGATGCTGAATATGAAAAGACTATCGACATTGACCTTTCAAAGATAGTTCCCACCGTCAGCTGCCCGCATCTCCCCGAAAACACACACCCTGCAAACGAGCTTCACGATATAAAGATTGATCAGGTTGTAATAGGAAGCTGCACCAACGGCAGAATGGAGGATATGGAAGCCGCCTACAACATCTTAAAAGGCAATCAGATTGCAAGCGGTGTTCGCTGCATCATTATCCCCGGCACCATGCAGATCTTGCGCGAGTGTGTAGAACGAGGCTGGTACACCGCATTTATAGATGCGGGCGCCGTTGTCTCCACACCTACCTGCGGGCCATGCCTTGGTGGATATATGGGCATTTTGGCCGCGGGCGAGCGCTGCATTGCTACCACAAACCGCAACTTTGTAGGCCGTATGGGGCATGTAGACAGTGAGGTTTATCTCGCTTCTCCCCACACAGCGGCTGCAAGTGCGCTCACCGGTTATATCACAGAGTATAAGGAGGCTTAAACAATGCAGACCCAAGGTAAAGTTTTCAAATATCCCGATAATGTGGATACCGATGTTATAATCCCCGCTCGTTATCTTAACACCCCTGATGCAAACGAGCTTGCCCTCCACTGTATGGAGGATATTGATACCGAGTTTGTCAAAAAGGTGGAAAAGGGCGATGTAATGGTGGCGGGTTGGAATTTCGGCTGTGGCTCTTCGAGAGAGCACGCTCCTCTCGTTATCAAAACCTGCGGCACGGGCTGCGTTATTGCAAAAAGCTTCGCAAGAATTTTTTATCGCAATGCCATCAATATCGGGCTTCCGATTTTGGAATGCGAACAAGCGGCAGACGAAATAAACCCAAATGATGAAGTAAAGGTGGATTTTGATACCGGTGTCATCACCGATATCACCACTGGCAAAACCTATAAGGCTCAGCCTTTCCCACCGTTCATTCAAAATATCATAAAAAGCGGCGGTCTGCTCGCTTCGTTAAAGGAGGGCTAAAGTATGACTAAGAATATTGCAGTGATCCGCGGCGACGGTATCGGCCCCGAAATCGTTGAGCAGGCATTAAAGGTGCTTGATCGTGTCTCCGAGCTTTACGGGCACACCTTCAACTACACCGATGTAGATATGGGCGGCTGCGCCATTGATAAATGGGGCGATCCTCTGCCTGAAGAAAGCCTTAAAAAATGCATAGAATCTGACAGCGTCTTATTAGGCGCCGTCGGCGGAGATAAATGGAATGATGTTCCGGGCAATATGCGCCCCGAAAAGGGTTTGCTAAGGCTAAGAGCCGGAATGGGCGTTTACAGCAACAACCGCCCTGCAAAAATCTGGCCGCAGCTGAGCTCTGCTTCACCTTTGAAGCAAGAAATCGTTGAAAAAGGCATCGACTTTATAATAGTCAGAGAGCTTATCGGCGGAATCTACTTCGGCGAGCACAAAACCGAGGATGTAGACGGCATGCCCACTGCTACCGATATTTTGAGCTACAACGAGGAAGAGATTGAGCGTATCGGCAGGATTGGATTTGAAACAGCAAGAAAGAGAAACAAAAAGCTTTGCTCGGTTGAGAAAAGCAATGTTTTAGATTCAAGCCGACTCTGGAAAAAAACAATGCACAAGCTCAGTGAAGAATACCCCGATGTTGAGCTTTCGGATATGCTGGTTGACAACTGCGCTATGCAGATAGTCAAAAATCCCGCTCAGTTTGATGTGGTAGTGACCGAGAATATGTTCGGTGATATATTGTCCGATGAGGCTTCAATGATAACAGGCTCTATAGGTATGATACCATCATCAAGTTTAGGATCCACAAGTTGCGGGCTTTATGAGCCTATCCATGGTTCGGCACCCGATATAGCAGGAAAAGATATTGCCAACCCAATAGGAACTGTTCTTTCGGCCGCAATGATGCTCAGATTTAGCTTTGATATGCCGGATGAAGCAGATGCTATCGAAAACGCTGTCTCAGCATTCCTCGATGCAGGCTATCGCACCGCCGATATTATGAGCGAAGGCAAAATTTTGGTCGGCTGCTCCGAGTGCGGCGACCTGCTCCTCGAAAATTTAAAGAAAGGATGATAAAATGATTCTTTCAGGCGCAGATATACTTGTAAGAACCCTTATAGAACAAGGCTGTGACACCGTCTTCGGCTATCCGGGCGGGCAGATAATCAATGTATATGACAGCCTTTATAAATATCAGGATGAAATTAATCATATTTTAACTGCTCACGAGCAGGGCGCTGCTCACGCGGCCGACGGATATGCGAGAACCACCGGAGAGGTTGGGGTCGTTATCTCGACTTCGGGCCCCGGAGCCACCAACCTTGTCACAGGTATTGCGACGGCATACCTTGATTCTATTCCGCTGGTCGCCATTTGCGGAAATGTTCCCACAACACAGATCGGAACTGACAGCTTTCAGGAGATTGACATCACCGGTGTCACATTGCCGATAACAAAGCACAATTATTTCGTAGGCTCTGTCGAACAGCTGGCAGACACCGTGCGAGAGGCTTTCACTCTTGCAAAATCGGGCAGACCCGGCCCTGTGCTTATCGATATCCCGAAGGATGTTCAGATAGCAAAATGTGAGTACTCTCCCCTGCCTGCGGCCAAACCCGAAGAGCCGTATCCCGCAAAGGAAATCCGCATTAAGGAAGCGGCCGAGCATATTAATGCCGCAAAACGGCCCTACATATACTTCGGCGGAGGTCTTATCACCGCTGATGCGGCCTGCGAAATGCTAAGCCTTGCAGAAAAAACAGATGCTCCGATAGGTTGCTCATTAATGGGTCTTTCCGGCATCCCTACCGACCATCCGAGATTCCTCGGTATGCAGGGTATGCACGGGCATTACGCCTCATCTATGGCAATGCACAATGCTGACCTTATCATCTCGCTCGGTGTTCGGTTTAACGACCGCGTCACCGGCAATCGCGCAAAATTCGCAACAAGCGCCAAGATAATCCATATCGATGTCGACGGTTCGGAGCTTTCTAAAAACATCAATGCGGTTTGCGGCCTTAGAGGGGATATTAAGCTTACCTTACAGAAGCTGTTGCCCCTTATCAAGGATTGCAAAAAGCCGGATTGGAATACCGAGCTTGAAAGATTTAAAGCTCAGGAAAACGACTATCTTGATAACAGAGATGGCCTGACACCCAGAAGAGCTATTTTGACCTTAAACAAGCATTTGGGCGAAAACACCCCCGTCGCCACAGATGTCGGCCAGCATCAGATGTGGTCGGCGCAGAATTTGTCATTCAAAACATCCCGCCGTTTTGTCTCAAGCGGAGGCTTGGGCACGATGGGCTTTGGCCTTGGCGCGGCCATCGGCGCCTCCTTCGGCACCAAGGAGCGCAGCGTGCTTATAACGGGTGACGGAAGCTTTGGTATGTGCCTTAATGAGCTTGCAACAGCAGTCACATATAATGTGCCGGTGGTTATCCTTATTTTGAATAACGGCGTTCTCGGAATGGTTCGCCAATGGCAGACCTTGTTCTTTGACAAGCACTACTCTAACACTGTGCTTAACCGCAAGACCGACTTTGTTTCTTTAGCAAAGGCTTTCGGCGCAGAGGGTGAGTCGGTATCGACTGTAGATGAGCTTGATGCTGCCATCAAAAACGGATTTGACCACAACGGTCCTTATGTGATAAACTGTACCATAGATAAGGACGAGTTTGTTCTTCCCATGCTACCTCCGGGAGGAAGTATGGACGATATCATTGTAAAGGTGGGAACTGTATGAACCGATATACCGTAGCAGTGCTGGTGCGAAATCAGTTCGGCGTGCTCAACCGCGTAACAAGTATGTTCCGCAGACGCCAGTTCAATATAAGCGCCTTGACAGTTAGTGAAACCGAGTCGAGTGAATTCTCCCGAATCACGGTTGTTTTTGACGGTGAGGAAACCTACAAGCAGCAGCTTATAAATCAGCTTTACAAGCTGCCCGATGTGTGCTCTATCAAAGAGTTCACCGTTAATGATTCAATCAGCTGCGAACTACTCTTAATAAAAATGGAGAATGACCCCTCCTCCCGTGAGGAGATTCGAGCCGCAGCCGAAGCTTTCGGCGCCGTGACGGTCGACTACTCAAAAGATTCGCTGATGCTCCGCCTTGCAGATGATTCGAGAAAGATAGACGACTTTATCAATCTTATGCGCGACTATAAGATACTTGAAATCTGCCGCACAGGCAGCGTTTCCCTTGAAAAGGGCGGCACAACCATTCGTCAAACAATTAATTTTTAAATAAGAGAAAGAGGTAATTATCATGGCAAGAATCTTTTATCAACAGGATTGTGATCTTCAAAAATTAAACGGCAAAACAGTTGCCATTATCGGCTACGGCTCTCAGGGCCACGCTCACGCTCTGAACCTTAAGGACAGCGGCGTTGATGTTGTTGTCGGTCTTTACGAAGGCTCTAAGAGCTGGGCTAAAGCAGAGGCTCAAGGCCTTACAGTTATGACCAGCGCCGAGGCTGCGAAGAAGGCTGACATCATTATGATTCTCATTAACGATGAAAAGCAGGCCTCTCTTTATAAGGAAAGCATTGAGCCCAACCTCACCGAGGGCAAAACTCTTGCATTTGCGCACGGCTTTAACATTCATTTCGGTTGCATTAAGCCTCCGAAGAATGTAAATGTTATCATGGTTGCTCCAAAGGGCCCGGGCCACACCGTAAGAAGTGAGTATCAAGCCGGTAAGGGTGTTCCCTGCCTTATCGCTGTTGAACAGGATGCTACCGGCGACGCTTGGGATTTAGGCTTAGCTTACGCTCTCGGTATCGGCGGCGCAAGAGCAGGTGTTCTTGAAACCAACTTCCGCACCGAGACCGAAACCGACCTCTTCGGCGAGCAGGCAGTTCTCTGCGGCGGCGTTTGCGCCTTGATGCAGGCTGGCTATGAGACCTTGGTAGAAGCCGGCTACGACCCGAGAAATGCTTATTTTGAGTGCATTCACGAAATGAAGCTCATTGTTGACCTTATCTATCAAAGCGGTTTTGCAGGTATGAGATATTCTATCTCAAACACCGCCGAGTATGGCGACTATATCACCGGCCCCAAGATCATCACAGAGGACACCAAAAAGGCTATGAAGCAGGTGCTTAAGGACATTCAGGACGGCACCTTTGCAAAAGACTTCCTTTTGGATATGTCTTCTGCCGGTTCTCAGGTTCACTTCAATGCTATGAGAAAGCTCGCAAGCGAGCATCCCAGCGAGGTTGTAGGAGCAGACATCCGCAAGCTCTACAGCTGGAGCGATGAGGACAAGCTTATCAACAACTGATAAAGGTGGATACTTATGTCTAAAGAAAACATTGTGGATGGTTATCAGAATGCGCCTCACCGCAGTCTGTTTCACGCACTTGGTCTTACAGTGGAGGAACAGTCGAGGCCGCTTATAGGCATTGTCAGTTCTTATAACGAGATAGTCCCAGGCCATATGAATATTGACAAGATCGTTGATGCTGTAAAGCTCGGTGTTGCAATGGCAGGCGGCACACCCATCGTTTTCCCCGCAATTGCCGTTTGCGACGGTATCGCTATGGGTCATACCGGAATGAAATATTCCCTTGTAACTCGTGACCTTATCGCCGACTCCACCGAAGCTATGGCTTTGGCACACGGATTTGACGGTCTCGTTATGGTGCCTAATTGCGATAAGAATGTTCCCGGCCTGCTTATGGCTGCGGCGAGGGTAAATATCCCCACCGTATTTGTCAGCGGCGGACCTATGCTTGCCGGCAAGGTAGACGGCAAAAAAACCAGCCTTTCGAGTATGTTTGAGGCGGTAGGCTCATTCTCCGCAGGAAATATGAGCGAAGAAAAGCTGTTGGAATACGAGTGCAAAACCTGTCCCACCTGTGGCTCCTGCTCAGGTATGTATACCGCAAACTCAATGAACTGTTTGACAGAGGCGCTCGGTATGGGGCTTCGCGGCAATGGAACAATTCCTGCCGTTTATTCAGCCAGAATAGAGCTTGCAAAGCACGCGGGTATGGCTGTTATGGAGATGCTGCGCAAAAATATCCGCCCCCGCGATATTATGACCGAGGATGCAATAATGAACGCCCTGACCGTTGATATGGCGCTGGGCTGTTCTACTAACAGTATGTTGCATCTTCCGGCTATCGCGCACGAGTGCGGTATTGAAATAAATCTTGATATCGCCAACAAGATAAGCGCGAAAACCCCCAACCTTTGCCACCTTGCCCCCGCAGGCAGAACATATATGGAAGAGCTCGATGAAGCAGGCGGTGTTTATGCCGTTATGAACGAACTCCATAAAAAAGGCTTGATTAACACCGATTGCATTACCGTAACGGGTAAAACTGTCGGCGAAAATATCGAGGGGTGCATCAATCTCAACCGCGAGGTTATAAGACCTATTGATGAGCCCTACAGCGAAACCGGCGGCATCGCCGTGTTAAGAGGTAATCTTGCGCCCGAGGGCAGCGTGGTCAAACGCTCGGCCGTCCTACCCGAAATGCTCGTTCACGAAGGCCCTGCTAAGGTCTTCGACTGTGAAGAGGATGCCCAGGCCGCCATAAACGCCGGCAAAATAGTTGCGGGAGATGTTGTTGTTATCCGCTACGAAGGTCCTAAAGGGGGCCCCGGTATGCGAGAAATGCTTAATCCAACCTCTGCTATTA
This sequence comes from Acutalibacteraceae bacterium, assembly GCA_045656665.1. Lineage (GTDB taxonomy): Bacteria > Bacillota > Clostridia > Oscillospirales > Acutalibacteraceae > UBA737. The sequence goes on from JAZORP010000068.1 coordinate 10,806, forward strand.
TGGGAATGGGGCTCGGCAACAGCGTGGCCCTAATTACCGATGGTCGTTTCAGCGGCGCCACAAGGGGCGCCTGCGTGGGCCATGTCACCCCTGAGGCCGCATCGGGCGGACTTATAGGTGTAGTAAAAGATGGCGATATTATAAGCATAAATATCCCCGAAAACAAAATTGAACTCAAGGTCGATGAGAGTGAGCTTGAGGAACGCATGAAAAACTTTGTTCCCAAAAAGAAAGAACTCTCAGGCTACTTAAAACGCTATGCGGCGCTGGTTTCAGGCGGTGCTTCGGGGGCGATTTTAAACTGATGAACAAGCTAAAAAATTTAAAAACCCGACTTGCGACGCTTTCCATATTCAGAAAACTGCTGAATGACCCTGTCGTCGCTGGCCTTATGGCTTATCTGGAAAATCCGAGCGCTTACCTTTATGCTGAATTTGTGTCTGCGCTATACGGCGCAAACGGCGGCAATATAAGTGAATATATAAAAGAAATCTGCGAAAACAGCGAAAACACCTACGTTAAAACCGTCGGCCGAGGAGAAGAGCCTCCTAAGTATATGCTTGACGCTCTTTTAGAGGAGCTTGCCACTCTGCAGACAGTAGCAGACCTCACAAGCAAAAAGCTTAGTGCCGCCGCCGACTATAGCGGATTTCTCCCCGAATTTTGCAATTCGGCATTAAATCTTGCCGAGAGCTATGTTCACAGAGTAGAAAACATCAGTAAATACGGCTACGGCATTTATGCCAAAAATCGGATGTTCTATATTGATGAATCGGGCAATATCGTGCCGGTTCACAATCCCGACAAGACCTTACTTTCAGACCTTATTGATTATGAGCATGAAAGACAGATTATTATCGATAATACAAAGGCCCTGCTTGATAATAAGCCAGCCGCAAACATCCTCCTCACGGGGGATGCCGGCACCGGCAAGTCATCAACCGTAAAGGCTGTGGCCAATGAGCTTTTCCGCGAGGGGCTGCGCATCATTGAGGTGCGCAAGGATCAGCTGCGCTCTATCCAGAAGGTTCTTGATGAATTGTCGGCAAATCCGCTTAAATTTGTCTTGTTTATTGACGACCTTTCCTTCCTTAAGGATGACGACAACTTCAATTCCCTCAAGGCAATCTTGGAGGGGTCGGTGACGGCAAAATCCAAGAATGTAGTGATCTATGCCACAAGCAATCGCCGCCATATCATTAAGGAGAAGTTTTCCGACCGCGAGGGTGACGATATTCACCGCAACGACACGATACAGGAGCTTGTCTCTTTGTCGGAGAGGTTCGGCATTCATATCACCTTCAGTAAACCGACTAAGGAGACTTTCCTGCATATTGTGCGCCATCTGGCAAACGAAAACGGCATCAATATGCCGCAGCAAGAGCTTGAATTACTTGCAGAACGCTTTGCCCTTGAACGTGGCAGTAGATCCGCCCGTCTTGCACGGCAATTTATCGATGGATTGCTTTCAAAATAATAACAAAAAAGTAGAAATGCAAATGCATTTCGACTTTTTTATTTATTTTTTCATTCCGCCGCTATCATAAATATCACAGATGAGCCTGTGGGTTTTAATAGCCTCCTCCCCGCTGAGCTCTAAAGGCTCAAGACCGAGGCAGGCTTTGTAGAACTGCTCGATTTGGCGAATGTGAGTTACTCCCCAATAAACCTTGCCGCCGCCGTATTCGGTGGTTTCGGCATCAGGGTGAGCTTCTTCAACAGTTCCGTCATTATAGTAGATATATGCATCATCATAATTGAAAACGGCCTTTCCGTTCTCGCAGTATAAACGAATTTCAATAGGCTCGTCGCAACCGTAATTATTCATGCAATAAAAACCGTACACCGCGCCGCTCTTATATTTTATCAAGCCCTCGGCGCTGTCTTCAACCACAACCGTATTATGGCCTCTGTTGGCCATCGAAACGGAAACACTCTCCACCTCGCTGTCAATTATCCAGTGCACAAGGTCTATTGAATGTATGGCCTGATCGATAACCACGCCGCCGCCTTCCTTGTCCCAAGTGCCTTTCCAATCGCTCCCGCTGTAATAATCGTCTGAGCGGGACCAAGTCAAGGTCGAGCGAGCCGAAATAATTTTCCCGAGCTTTCCGCTTGATACTGTTTCTTTTACAAGCTGAGCAGAATTATTGTAACGGCATTGTGAAATAACGCCGAATTTTTTGCCGGTTTTCTTTGCGGTTTCAACCGCGCGCAGAGCATTCTCCATATTAATGTCCATGGGTTTTTCGGTTATTACATTCACCCCATGCTCCATAGCATAACAAGCAACCTGTGAATGAATATAATGCGGCAGGCAAAGATGCACCGCATCAAGCTCTTCCTTTTCGAGCATCTCTTTATAGTCTTTGTACGCCCTTAAATTATATTTCTCGGCGGCATAATTAAGGCAATCATCCTTAATGTCGCAACAGGCAACCAGCTCTGCATATTCCAAAACATCGGCAGAAACAAAATGCATTATAGAAATTCTGCCGCAACCGATAATACCAACCTTTAATTTTTTCATAAGCTTTCCCTCTATTAAACGAATGCAAATATCTTTATTTATTAGAATAGTTGTTTTTAAGGGATTTGTCAAGTATGCAAAACGATTATCACGCCTAATTTTACAGAACCTGCAAAGCAAATCGAGATTTTTATGTATTAATTTTATTCTGCACCATAAAATATTATAAAATGTTTAAGGCAGAGCAAATTTTTAAAAATGCCTGCCATGTAATTAAGGAAGGAAATTTTATGTGCGGAATAGTAGGTTTTACCGGCAAAAATAATGCCGTCTCTTTTTTACTTGACGGACTCGAACGATTGGAATACCGCGGCTATGATTCAGCAGGAGTGGCGGTTTTAAATAATAAAAGCTTTGCAGTCAGTAAAACCACTTCGCGAATAGACAGTCTTAAAAAAGAGGTCGGCGGCAACGCTTTATTTGAAGGCAAATTAGGCATAGGCCATACCCGATGGGCTACCCACGGGATGCCTTCACACGAGAATGCTCACCCCCATTTGAGCGAAAACTTAAAATTTGCGGTTGTTCATAACGGTATTATCGAGAATTACACCTCTCTTAAAGCTGAGCTTGAAAGCGAGGGTGTTGAATTCTTAAGCGAGACCGACACCGAAGTTATCCCCCAACTTTTGCAAAAATATTACAAAGGCGACCTTAAATCCGCCGTGGATAAAACAGTCAAACGACTGGAAGGTTCCTTTGCTTTGGGCATACTTTGCAGCGATCACCCTGAAACGCTTGTGGCGGTAAAGCATTTCAGCCCACTTGTTATCGGTCTTGCTGAAAATGCCAACATTATCGCCTCAGATGTTACTGCCATCGTATCCCACACTAAAAATGTTATATACATTAAAGACGGCGAAACTGCATATCTCACACCCCATTCGGTTGAAATATATGATTCTGACGGCGCCATAGCAAAGGGCCGAATTTCGGTTATAAATTGGGATGTCGAAGCAGCTGAAAAAAGCGGATACGAGCACTTTATGATGAAAGAGATAATGGAGCAGCCCTGCGCCGTGTCGAAAACGCTTAACAACTATATCCGAGGTAGAGAAATAGTATTTGAGAACCTGAAACTCGACCGAGAAAAACTGCAAAATATAAACCGCATCCGTATAATTGCCTGCGGCTCGGCTTATCACGCGGGGGTAGTTGGGAAATATATTTTTGAAGAAATGCTAAGAATCCCTTCCGAAGTGGATATCGCCTCGGAATTTCGCTACCGCAGACCGCTCATTGATAAGAACACCCTTACTATAGCAATAAGCCAATCGGGCGAGACGGCCGACACCCTCGCTGCCGCAAGGGAGGCAAAGTCAGGCGGCTCACACCTGCTTTCTATCCTTAATGTTGTGGGCAGCTCAATCGCAAAGGAATCGGACGATGTTATCTACACACTCGCAGGTCCTGAAATTGCCGTGGCTACCACTAAGGGCTACTCTACCCAGCTTGCGGTAATCTATCTTTTGGCAATATGGGCCGCAAGAATGCTCGGCTCAATGTCAAGCGAGCGAATCGAAAGCCTTTTTGACAGCTTATGCCTTCTGCCTGAGGCTATTGAAAAGGTCATTTTAGAAGAGCCCAAAATTAAAGAGATCGCCCAAAAATGCGAAGAGAAAGAATCACTCTTTTTTATAGGCCGCAACATCGACTATGCCGTGGCTTTGGAAGCATCCTTAAAGCTTAAAGAAATATCCTATATCCATTCCGAAGCCTATGCAGCAGGTGAATTAAAGCACGGCACCATCTCATTAATAGAGCCCGGTCGCACAGTCATCGCGCTTTGCGGTTATGAGAGATTGCAGGAAAAGATGCTCAGTAATATAAAAGAGGTCCACGCTCGCGGTGCCCATATCATAGCATGTGCTTTGGAGGATAATAAAGATATTATCACTCAGGCAGAAGATGTTATATTTATCCCTAAAACAGATCCGCTGCTTGTGGCCGCTTTGGAGGTCATCCCTTTCCAGATCTATGCCTATTATGTTTCGCTTTTCAGGGGCTGTGATATCGATAAACCCCGAAATCTTGCAAAATCCGTGACGGTTGAATAAATTTTTACAAAAAAATTCAATGTAACTATTGCAAGGAAGAGCGTAATGGTTTATAATATTTTAGTTGGTAAACATGCTGTTTGCCTAAAACAAAATTGGCTGATAAATCATTTCGGCCAAATCAAACTTTCCACCAGAGAGGAAGAATTTGTATGTCAGACAACACTCGCCGCGTAGGCACTGTATCTCGCGGTATTCGCTGCCCTATTATCCGTGAAGGTGACGATCTCGCCGCTATCGTGGCAGACAGTGTGCTTGAAGCTGCCCAAAGCGAGGGCTTTGGCCTTCGTGACAGAGATGTTATATCTATCACCGAGTCGATAGTGGCGCGCGCGCAAGGCAACTACGCTTCTGTTGACGCTATTGCAGCCGATGTCAAGGAGAAGCTCGGCGGAGGAACTATCGGCGTTATTTTCCCGATCCTTTCTAGAAACCGTTTTGCTATATGCTTGCGAGGCATTGCAAAGGGCGCTAAGAAGGTTGTGCTTATGCTCAGCTACCCCTCAGATGAAGTTGGAAATGAGCTTGTCAACCTCGACAAGATAGATGCCGCAGGTGTTAACCCCTATTCCGATGTTCTTACTCTTGAAAAATACCGCGAGCTGTTCGGGGTCAATCTCCACGAGTTCACCGGTGTTGATTATGTTGATTACTACAGCAACCTTATCCGCGAAAGCGGCGCCGAGGTTGAGATAATATTTGCCAACCAGCCTAAAGCGATTTTGAATTATGCAGATTGTATTCTGACCTGCGATATCCACACCCGCGCTCGCACAAAGCGTATCCTAAAAGCTGCTGGCGCAAAGATAGTTTGCGGGCTTGACGATATCTTGACCTCTTCTGTAAACGGCAGCGGCTTTAATGAGAAATACGGCCTTTTAGGCTCAAATAAGTCGACCGAAGATTCGGTTAAACTCTTCCCGCGTGATTGCAAGCCGCTCGTGCTTGATATCCAGAAGCGCATTTTAGAAGCTACAGGTAAGCATGTGGAAGTTATGGTTTACGGTGACGGTGCTTTCAAAGATCCTCAGGGCAAAATCTGGGAGCTGGCTGATCCGGTCGTTTCCCCTGCATTTACTGACGGTCTTATCGGAACACCGAACGAGCTTAAGCTCAAATATCTTGCAGATAACGATTTTAAGGATCTGTCGGGTGAGGAATTGCGCAACGCTATTTCCGAAAGCATTCGCAAAAAGCAGGACAACCTAGTCGGCAATATGGCCTCTCAGGGGACAACCCCCCGTCAGCTGACCGACCTTATCGGCTCACTCTGTGACCTTACAAGCGGCTCCGGCGATAAAGGAACTCCGGTAGTTCTCGTTCAAGGCTATTTTGACAACTACACCAACTGATAATGGGGGAAATATAATGGATAGTAATGTGCGTCCCGATACAATGGCCCGTATTAACACAAAGGAACTCGCAGATGCTTTTATAGCAGAGCAGGTTACCAAGATCCGCGAGCAAGTCGGCAGCAAAAAGGTGTTGCTTGCCCTTTCAGGCGGTGTTGACAGCTCTGTTGTCGCCGCTTTGCTCATCAAGGCTATCGGCAAACAGCTGGTTTGCGTTCATGTTAACCACGGCCTTATGCGCAAGGGCGAAAGTGAAGAGGTTATAGAGGTTTTCAAAAACGGTCTTGATGCTAATCTTATCTATGTTGACGCGACCGACCGTTTCCTTGACCTTTTGGCAGGAGTAAGCGCTCCCGAGCAAAAGCGCAAAATAATCGGCGGTGAATTTATAAAGGTATTTGACGAGGAGGCCTCAAAACTTGACGGCATATCATTCCTCGCTCAAGGCACCATTTATCCCGACATTTTAGAGAGTGACGGGGTTAAGTCCCACCACAATGTAGGCGGTCTTCCCGAGGATATGCAGTTCGAATTGGTCGAGCCGGTAAAGCTGCTTTATAAGGACGAGGTTCGTGTTGTAGGCGAGGCTTTAGGCCTTCCTCACGGTATGGTTTACCGTCAACCCTTCCCCGGTCCGGGGCTCGGCGTAAGATGCCTTGGCGCTATTACCCGCGACAGGCTCAACGCCCTTCGCGAAGCTGATGCTATCCTGCGTGAAGAATTTGATAAAAACGGCCTTGCAGGCAAGGTTTGGCAGTATTTTATAGCCGTTCCCGATATGAAGAGTGTCGGCGTTAAGGACGGTAAGCGTTATGAGGGATGGCCGGCAATCATCCGCGCAGTCAATACGACCGATGCGATGTCCGCTACTATCGAAGAGATCCCCTATCCTTTGCTACACCACATCACCAACCGTATAACCCATGAGGTTGATGGCATTAACCGAGTGCTTATGGATATAACTCCAAAACCAATTGGTACAATTGAGTGGGAATAATATCTACTGGCTTACAAGTGCCCGAAAACCCTTTGAAACAAAGGGCTTTCGGGCATTTTATGTTTTAGTGAAAATGCCTTTGCAACACTTTTGCAACACACAGTGTGAAAATTATAAAAAGGAATGGTTGCAAGTGGCTATCAAGTTAAGTTCGGAGGAAGTAAATTACCTTAATGGTGTAGTTTCATCGAGAAATATAGTTGCAGGTCATCAAGCAGCGGCAATCTGGCAAAGCACCGGTCGCCGCTTTGTGATCTTGTTAAGTATTTTCTCAACCTATAAATATTTTTTAGAAATAGCCGCACATTTCATGCCCCTGATCCGTTAAACATTATGAAGGGAGGTTCAGTTTAATATGGATATTGAAGAACAATATGACAAAATATACCGATATTGCTATTTCAAGATGTATGATGATCAAATAGCACAGGAAATTACCCAAGAAACCTTTCTTCGTTTTTACAAGCAAGGATTAAATCTTGGCAGTGACAAAGCGCTGCCGTACTTATACACAATTGCAAAGAATTTGTGTATAGACCACTTTCGTAGGCGGACGACTGAAAGCTTAGAGGAAATAACAGAAGAAGTTATAGATGACCCAACCGAAGACCTGATAAGTAATTTAACATTAAGAATGATAATGTCAAAATTACCGGAAGATGAACAAGAATTGATTTTTTTGCGGTATGTAAACGAAATATCTATTACAGCGATTTGCAAAATCACTGGGTTATCCCGCTTTGCTGTTTATCGGAAATTATCTAAATCTTTGAAATGGTTGAAAGAGGAATTATTGAAGGAGGGATTTTCAAATGGATAATAAATTAAAACGGAACATTCAAAAGGCATTTGAAGCCCCACAACCAAACCGGCAGGAAAAGATACGATTTTTAAGAACATTACCTGGGTCAAGAATTAGTATGTTTCGCTTTATATTAGTACAGGCATCATACATGAGGAAAATGACATTGGTGTTTTCTGTTCTGTTGCTACTGCCTGCGGTGATCGGGGCTAATTATATCAGCGAGAATACATTATGGATCGTGTCTGCGTTTGTGCCGATTTTAGGGCTTTTGGCAGTAGCGGAAAGCACCCGCTCTACGATGTATGGAATGAGTGAATTTGAAATGTCTACCCGGTTTTCTTTGAAAAGTGTGGTGATGGCAAGAATGAGCGTTTTAGGCGTACTTGATTTCATTGTTTTAGTCTGTGCCATTCCATTGTGTTACAGCGTGAGCGGATTTTCTTTATTGCAAACAGGACTATATCTGCTCGTACCATATATGTTGACAGTCAACATCAGCTTATGGCTTATTCGTCATTTACAAAGCCGAGAAACGATTTATGTATGTATGAGTATTGCAGTATTGGTTAGCGGAGCTAATGTCGGGCTACATTTTGTCACAGATCTTATATACCAAAATTCCTATATTGTTTGGTGGCTTATTCTATCACTTTTTCTGTTAGTAGGAATGGCTTATGAAATATATTTAATAATAAAACAAACGGAGGAATATACATGGAACTTGTCATTGACAGACTAACAAAGCAATTTCAAAACAAAATAGCAGTAGACCGTGTCAGCCTGCGTTTGCATAACGGCGTTTTTGGCCTTTTAGGCACCAACGGCGCAGGGAAAACAACTCTAATGCGTATGCTCTGTGGCATCCTGCAGCCTACAAGCGGCACTATCACTTTTGATGGTATAGACGTGAGCGAGGAAGGGTATCGAGCAATACTCGGGTATTTACCTCAGGATTTCGGTTATTATCCGGAATTTACTGCTATG
>JAZORP010000069.1:0-3588 GCA_045656665.1 Acutalibacteraceae bacterium
ATGATGGATATGAAATGTATCGTTTTTGTGCGCTCTAAACTTCCGACTGCCGAAATGGTAGAGCTTGCAAAGGAAAGCGACATTGTTCTACTCGCAACAAGTAAAAGATTATACGAGGCTTGTGGTATTCTTTACAGCAACGGTCTTGTAGGGAACAGGGTTAAAAATGGCTGAGTTACTTAATTTTCATTATGATGTTAACGGTGAGGATTTTACGAGCGCCGGGCAGGCTTCTGTAGAAGTTAAGAAAAACCTGCGTAGGTTAGGGCTTCCTCCCGAAATTATCAGGCAGGTCTCTATCGCGATGTATGAGGGTGAGATAAATATGGTCATTCACGCAGGAGGCGGAACGGCCGATGTTAATGTCACCGAGAATTATATCGAGATCATCCTGCGCGATAACGGCCCCGGTATTAAGGATATCAATCAGGCTATGCAGGAGGGTTTCTCCACAGCCACAGATAATATCCGCTCGCTGGGTTTTGGAGCAGGTATGGGGCTGCCAAATATGAAAAGATACACGGATTATATGAATATCGAATCCGTTGTTGGCGAAGGAACTGTCATTACGATGAGGGTTAATATTAATTAATTTTCCGGCAGGTTATATTATGAATACATACGAACATTCTGTTTATTTAGATGTCGAAAAATGTAACGGCTGTACAACTTGTCTCAAACATTGCCCGACCGAAGCTATCCGAATAAGAAACAATCACGCTGTTATTGATCAGGAACGCTGCATTGATTGCGGCGAATGTATCAGGGTTTGCCCTCATAATGCTAAAAAGGCAAAATGCAGCAAGCTTTCCGCGATGGATAAATTCAAGTGGAAGATAGCCCTGCCCGCCCCAACGCTTTATGGGCAGTTTGATAATCTTGACGATGTGGATTATGTGCTTGACGGGCTTCTCAAAATCGGGTTTGACGATGTTTTTGAGGTTTCGGCGGCGGCTGAGCTTGTCTCCGACTATACCAGGCGATACCTTAAAGAAAATAAGATTAAAAAACCGGTTATAAGTTCTGCCTGTCCGGTAATAGTGCGGCTAATCGGTCTGCGCTTTCCGTCACTCAAAGAGCATATTTTAAATCTGCTTCCTCCTATGGAGATAGCGGCGTCACTTGCCCGCAAAAGGGCTAAAGCTGAGCATCCCGAACTAAAGGATGATGAGATAGGTGTCTGCTTTATCTCACCGTGTCCTGCGAAGGCGAGCTATGTTAATAATGGTTTTGCCGATTACAAAAGTCAGGTGGATGTTGTAGTTTCTGTGAGTGATATATATTTCCGCCTTATTTCTGAGATGAAGCATGGCAGCGAAATAAGATCCCTTTCAAAATCCGGTGTTATAGGTATTAGTTGGGCCTCTTCCGGAGGGGAAGCAACCGCGATTTTCAATGAGAATTACTTAGCGGCTGACGGTATTGACAATGTCAACCGTGTTCTTGATCAGGTTGAAAACGGTAATATTCCTCCGCTTGAATTTATTGAGCTTAATGCCTGCACGGGAGGCTGCGTCGGCGGTGTTTTAACCATTCAAAATCCCTTTATCGCAAAAGCGCGTTTGCGGAGTTTAAGGCGGTATTTGCCCGTTTCTCAAAACCTATTACCTAAAACAGAAGAAGGCTGTCTTCCTGAAGGCTATCAATTCCAGAGTCTCCCTATTTATAACCCAATTTCAAGATTGAGCGAAAGTATGTCAGAGTCAATGCGCTTGATGTCCGAAATTGAGAAACTTAAATCCGAACTGCCTTGTATTGACTGCGGCTCCTGCGGCGCGCCTAATTGCCGCGCATTTGCGGAGGATGTTGTTAAAAAGCAGGCAAGTATCGACGATTGCCTAATAAGGCTTCGCAATAATAGTGAAGGCGGGGATGAAAATGACGGTTAAAACATTAGTTGACAGTGGCTTTTTCACTCCTGTTGTTTTGCCTGAGCCTGAGCGCAAGGTCATGGGTGTTTACATCGGCGATCTTTTGAGCTGGGTTATGGGTAAGGCAACTTCAGGTGATGCTTGGATTACTATAATGTCCAACATAAACATTTTGGCTGTGGCCTCTCTTGCAGACACTGCCTGTATAGTAATAGCAGAGGATGTAAAGCTTGAAGAAAATATTATCGAAACTGCAAAGCAGAGAAATATCAATATTATTTCTTCAGCGGCTGATATATATGAAACAGCGGTCTTTTTAAATCAGGTATTATGAAAGATTATTATTACGATCTGCATATACATTCCTGTCTGTCTCCCTGCGGAGATGATGACTCCACACCTGACAGTATCGCCGGAATGGGGGAGCTTAACGGGCTTGATATTATGGCGCTTACCGACCATAACACCTGTAAAAACTGTCCTGCATTTTTCGAGGCGGCAAAACGGCACAACATTCTGCCGATTGCCGGTATGGAGCTTACGACCGCCGAGGACATACATATTATCTGTCTTTTCGGCAGTTTAAAAGAAGCTTTAGAGTTTGACACGGCTTTGCAGGACAAAAGAATACTCATCCCTAACCGCACCGACATTTTCGGCAATCAGTTAATTTGCGACGGGCAAGACAATATCATAGGCATTGATGAGTTCTTGCTTTCCAATGCAACTACCGTTACATTTGATGAGGCACCCACCTTTGTTGAAAGCTTTGGCGGAATTTGCTATCCTGCTCATATAGACCGTGCTTCCAACAGCGTTTCAGCTGTTTTAGGCGCTTTTCCCGAAAGTCCTGCGTTTTGTTGCGCAGAGCTGCATGACGGCAGTAAAAAAGGTGAGTTTTCAGTCTTTAGCCGATTGCCTCAGGAAAAACTCATTATCAGCTCGGACGCTCATTATCTTTGGGATATAAATGAGAGAAAAGCTTTTTTCACAATGAGGTCTTTACCGCCTGAAAGTGATGAAGCGGGTAAGTATTTGATAGAATTTTTAAGGGAGAGCTTATGAAAGAGTTATCATTAAATATTCTCGATATTGCTGAAAACTCCCTTAAAGCGGGTTCTCTCTTAACAGAAATTTCCATTATTGAAGATGCAGATACACTGCTTATCGAAATTAAGGATAACGGCTGCGGTATGAAGCAAGAAACTTTAAAAACAGTTTCTAATCCTTTTTATACAACGCGAACCACCCGTAAGGTGGGGATGGGACTGCCGCTTTTAAAGCTTGAAGCCGAGCAGACAGGCGGCTATATAAAGATTGAATCCAAGCATATTGAGGATTTTCCCGAGCAACACGGAACGGTTGTTACAGCATTGTTTTATAAAGATCATATTGACTTCACACCTTTAGGTGATGTAGTTGCCACGATGACCACCTTAATTCAGGGCCACCCTGACAGCGATTTTCTATTTTTGCACAAATCGCAGGAAAGGCAAGTCGCCCTTGATACAAGGCAGCTTCGGGATATCCTTGGAGATGTCTCACTTGCTACCTATGAGGTGATTAAGTGGATAGAAGAATATCTCAATGAGCAATACACAGCTTAATTAATTCAAAAGGGCGGAATTTTCGCTCTAAGAAAGGAAGATATAAATGAAATCATTGGCTGAATTACAGGCAATTAAAGACAAAATGAAGAACAAGGTTGTTCTTCGTG
>JAZORP010000070.1:0-11895 GCA_045656665.1 Acutalibacteraceae bacterium
AGACTACCGGGTTGATAGGCTGCAGGTGTAAGCATAGTGATATGTGTGCTAGGCAGTACTAATAGACCGAGGGCTTGACCTATTTTTCATTCCTCTCTTCATACTTGTTCAGTTTTTAGGGTGCGAGCAATTTGTGTTTAAAGCAATCCGATTTCGGGTTGCTTTTTTTGTTTTTATGCGATATAATTTGCGAGCGAACCCACTAGCGATGCTCAGCTTTATATGAGATGCTATATTATTCCTTAAAAATGAGGTTGATCTGCAGTACATCCTAACGAGAATATAACAAAAAGCGAGGGTATTACGTTTAACCGTAATTCCCTCGCTTTAAACATTTTATTTAATTTTTATTTGACACATTTTCATTGTAGTAAGAGCTGCATTGTGACTTTCGGAAGTTACACCTGCACAGCAGTTAGGATCGACCGATATTTCGGTTTCGGGGAAGTTTGCTTTTAAAATAAGTGCGTTTGAAACTACACAAATATCCGTGCAAAGGCCTATCAATTCTATAGTAAATTCATCATTACCAACTTTGTTTTTGATGATTTTGGGCAGCGTTACTGAACCGAATGTAGGCTTTTCTACCGCAGTATATTCTCTTTTTTTCAGTGCGGCGGCCACCTTGGAATCGAGCTTCCAGCCGTCTGTTCCTTTAAAACAATGGGGGACAGGCAGATTTTTGCCCTCGCTTGTGTCCATATAATTTTCACTGTGAGTATCGTAGGTTACAATTATTTCACCGTCGAAATTCCTTATTTTCTTAACAACATTCGCTACTATCGCGACTGCCTCTTCAGTGCCTAAGGCACCATCAACAAAATCCTTTTGCATATCAACAACAATTAAAAATTTTTTCATCGTCTGGCTCCTTTAAACCAAAGAATAATTCACCCTCATTATATAGCTGTTTTTTAAAATTTGCAATAATAAAAGCACCGCTCGGCGGTGCTTTGTTTGGTTGGATTTTTAAGTTTTGGGAGGTTAAAAAACAACCGGTTGCAGTTGCTTGCCTTCCAATGCGGCGGCAACTGTTTCAGGAATTTTCGAGAAATCACAGACAAGGGAGTTGTTTTTAGAGTGGGGGTCATCCTGACTGTATGGCACAAAAAAGATATTTTTTGTGTTGTGAAGAAGACCTATATTTTTTGCAGAGGCTCCCAGAGCATCGTTTGTGGCAATAGCCAGAACAACGGGTTTGTTGTTGCGCAGATGCGCTTTTACAGCGAGGGTGACAGGTGTGTCGGTTATACCCAATGCGATTTTTGCAAGGGTGTTACCGGTGCAGGGGGCAACCACTATTATATCGAGAAGATTTTTAGGGCCTATAGGCTCCGCTGTAACGATATCGTGAATTATTTTTTCACCGCAGATTGCTTCGACCTCATTTATGAGGTCGGCAGCGGTGCCGAAGCGGGTATCGTTGGTATAGACAGTTTGTGACATTATAGGTTTTATTTTTATATCCTCGGCCGCCAGCACTTTTAACGCAGAGAGGGATTGTTTAATGGTGCAAAACGACCCGCAAAAGGCATAGCCAAGAGTAATGTTTTTCATAAGTTTTACCTCTAATTGTAGGAGTTGATTATATGGATGATTGTGTTGCTGAGTATTTCTGCGGCGGTTTTTGGAGCCACTAATCCGGGCAGCCCCGGCGCTTTTATTGCTTTGATGCCTGATTCTTTTGCGGCTTCAAGGCTGAGTCCACCGTAGGTTGAAAGGTCTATCACAAGGTCGCATCGGCTTTTTTTGACGACATCGTCGTTTATCACCTTGACATCCACGGTGTTGAATATAATATCATAATCCAAGGCTTCAAAATTGAGATGCTCGGTGTTTATGTAGCCGAAACCCAGAGCATCAAGCATTGCGGCGGCAGCAGGCTTGCGGGCCGACACCGTCACGTCACATCCTAATGCCTTTAACCTGTCTGCCAGAATTTTCCCGACACGGCCGTATCCTATGACTAAAACACGACTTTTCCAAAGGGTGTAGGTTGTGTTTTCGATAGCAATTTTTATAGCCCCTTCGGCGGTGGGTACGGAATTTAGAAGAGCGTAGCTGTCGAGCGAGCCGTAGTCTACACAGAGCTTATTTTCAAAGCAGTAGTTGCAGCATAGCAACAGCTGTTCTTTTGTTGTGGCCGAAGCTATATCACTGAGTAGGATCTTGCGGTTTGTCAGAGGTGTGAAAACGGTGGCACCGTCCTTGGTGGTGGGCACGGGAAGTACCAGAACCTGCGAGGAGCGTATGTCACCCGAATCCTCCTCATAAAGCCCTAAAGTATCTACAGCGTAGCCCGTGTCGGCAAGGCGGTCTTTTACGATTTTGAGGCGGTTGTCGCCCCCGATAACTGTGATTTTTTTCATAAGCATCATTCCATTAAAAAATCAGCACCAAGTCTGTACATTACAGTTTATGGTGCTGATTGCAGTTTGTTACGATGTTTTTCTTATTATATTCAGAAGTTCTTTTTCATGGTTAAGCTCGGGGTGTTTTATTACAATTTGTTGCAGTTTTTTCAAAGCTTCACCTATATCTTTTCCAAAAACTCCGGCATCTTCAAGCATTTTGCCGTCGATTGCAAGATGCTTTATCAGATATGGCTCATTGTTTTGTATAACATCATTAAGCGTATCTTCCAAATGCTTTGTCTCGCAAAAGCAGGAGTTTAAAAAAATATAGTCCTCAAAAATTTCGGGGGAGGAAACAGCAAGCATTTTTTTGATCTCAGGTTTTGTGCAGGGTAGGGTTTGAGACAAAAGCTCACTTAAAATATGGCAATATGTTTTTAGGCGGTTTGAACATTTTAAAGCTGCTAAAGCGCCGGCTATATTTGAGCCTGAAAGTTTAAGAAAAGCAAAAAATGCAAGGTCAGGCTTAGAAATGAGCTTTTCGATCACTTTAAAATCGGGAGATTTTTTAATTCCTAAAAACTCAAGACCGCCGTTTTCTATCAAGGGCTTTAAAGCCTCAGTTTTTTTGCCGCACAGCGCCTTTTTAAGCTCGGCAGAAATGCGCTCGCGGCTTATAAGTTCTAGCCCTTTCGAGAGACTGAGGGCGGCGGTGAGGGTGCTTTTTTCAATTTGAAAATCGAGCACCGAAGCAAAACGGAAAAGCCGAAGAATTCGAAGCGCATCTTCGCAAAATCGCTTTTGGGGCTCGCCTACCGCGCGCAGCAGGCCGTTTTCGAGGTCTACCTTGCCACCGTAAATATCTATAAGGCCCGAGTGGTGGTTGTAGGCCATAGCGTTGACGGTGAAATCCCTGCGGGAAAGGTCATCTTTAAGGTCGGTCACAAATTCGACATTGTCGGGGTGGCGGCAATCGGTGTAGCCGGCTTCTGTGCGGAAGGTGGTCACTTCAACAGGGGTTTTGTCTATCAAAACTGTGACGGTTCCGTGCTTTATTCCCGTCGCCACAGTTCTCTCAAAAAGAGATTCTACAGCTTTTGGCATGGCATTTGTGGCAATATCAAAATCCTGCGGAGTTTTGCCCATCAGCATATCCCTGACACAACCACCCACAATGTAGGCTTCAAATCCGCTTGAAAGCAGAGTTTCAAGCACATATTCAATTTTTGCAGGCAATTTAAACATAATTTTCCATCCTTGCAAAAAAGTGTTTATTTTTATACCATTTTGTAATATAATAAAAAGAAAGAAATATCGTCTCAAAGGAGAGAATGTATGAAAAGCTTACGAAGAGAAGACGAGATCATTTCTAAGGTTAAACATATTCATATGATAGGCATCGGCGGGAGTGGAATGTGCCCCCTCGCAGAGATACTGCACAGTAAGGGTTATATATTAACGGGCTCGGATAATAACGAGAGTGACCCTCTAAAGAGAATTAAAAATTTAGGCATAAAAGTCTCTATGGGGCATAGCGCCGAGAATATAGAGGGGGCCGAGTTGATAGTTTATTCAGCGGCAATTTCGGCCGATAACCCTGAGCTTGCAGCAGCGCGCGAAAAGGGGATACCCACCATGGAGCGCTCGCACCTTTTAGGCGCGCTGACAAGGCACTTCGATAATGTTATCGGAGTTTGCGGAACCCATGGAAAAACCACCGTCACATCTATGATAACACAAATTTTGCTTTTAAACAAGTGTGATCCGACCGCCGTTATAGGTGGCAGACTTCCGCTTATCAATTCCAACGGTGTTGCCGGCGGGTCGCAAACAATGGTCTGCGAAGCCTGCGAGTTTGTTGACACATTTTTGCAGATGACCCCCGATATTGCGGTTTTGCTTAACATTGACAACGACCATCTTGATTATTTTAAAACGATGGATAATCTTGTATTATCATTTCATAAATTCCTTAAAATGTCAAGCAGGGTTTATCTCAACGGGGATGACAAACTTGTATTAAAAGCAGCCGAGAATATAGAAGCTCAAAAGGTGACATTTGGCTTCGGTAGAGGAAACGATTATTACCCTGAGAATATAATGCCGGGCAAGTTTGGCTATATATTCGATGTTATGAACAAGAGGGAAAAGCAGATTACTGTTGAGCTGAGAGCCCCCGGAAAGCATAATGTTCTCAACGCTTTGGCGGCGTTTGCCGTGTGCCGTGAGCAGGGGGTTTTGGCAGAGGGCATAAAATCAGCTATTGAAAAGTTTACCGGAGCAGGTCGCAGGTTTGAATTCTTGGGTGAATATAACGGATTTACTTTGGCGGACGATTATGCTCATCACCCGACCGAGATAAAGGCAACCTTAAACGCCGCAAAAGGGCTTTCTTACAATAGGGTTATTGCTGTTTTTCAACCCTTCACATTTTCCCGCACTGCCCTGCTTAAGGATGAGTTTATAGATGCTTTATCTGTGGCTGACAAGGTTATTTTAACCCCTATTATGGGCTCGCGTGAGGTTAACACCTACGGCATAGATTCGAAAGATATTGCAGAAAAGCTGCAGGATGCAGTTGTTGTTGACGGTTTTGAAAATATAGCCGAGGAGATAATTAAAACTGCCCGCGAGGGTGATATTGTTATCACAATGGGCGGCGGTGACATTTACAAAGCGGCTCATATCGTGCAGAAAAAGTTGGGTTAAAGTAATGACAGAAAAATTATATGATGCCAACTCTCATTTAAAGGAATTTTTAGCAACGGTGCTTTCCTGTGAAGAGAACGGCGAAAATTTCATTGTGACCCTTGACCGCACCGCCTTCTTCCCTGAAGGTGGAGGTCAGAGCAGTGATAAAGGCTTTATTGATGATGCAAATGTGCTTGATGTTCAGCTGTCTTGCGGTGTGATTTTTCACACTGTGGACAGGCCTCTCACAGTAGGGGAAAAGGTCAAGGGCAAGCTCAATTGGGAGCGGCGATTTGATTTTATGCAGCAGCATTCGGCCGAGCATATCGTATCGGGAGTAGCGCACAAGCTTTACGGTTGTGAGAATGTCGGCTTTCACTTGAGTGAGGATATTGTCACCCTCGATTTTGACAAGCCTCTTAGCAGAGAAGAAATTTTAAAGATTGAAGCGCTTGCTAACAAGGCGGTTTTTAGGAATCGTGCGTTTAATACTTATTACCCTGACAGCACCACCTTGAGCTCTCTGCCATATCGCAGCAAAAAGGCGCTTGAGGGCGCTGTGCGGATTGTGGAAATTGAAGACACTGATATTTGCGCTTGCTGTGCGCCGCACGTGAAGTTTGCAGGTGAAATCGGGCTTATAAAGCTTTTGGGTGCCGAGCGGCTGCGCTCAGGAGTGAGGCTCCAGCTCAAAGCGGGCGGGCGAGCACTTGCTGACTATACCTGCAAATATGAAAATGTACTTAAAATATCATCGGCGCTGTGCGTAAAGCAGGAGGAGACCGCCGCCGCTGTTGACAGGTTTATAGAAAGCACAGAGGAGCTTAAAATCCGTATAACTGATTTAAAAAGAAAGCTTATTGCAGAAAAGGGGAATACCTTTGAGCCTGAGAGCTTCGTTACCGCAGAGTTTGAAAATGATTTTGGCATAAAAGAACTGCAAATTTATGCGGATGCGCTTTATAAAAAGTGTGGCGGGATACGGGCAGTTTTAAGCCCTACGGAAGAGGGCTATTTGTTTGCGATTTGCGCAGAGCCGTCTTTGCTTGATAAGTTTTTTGCTGAATTTAAAAATTGTTTTAGCGTAAAAGGCGGCGGCCGAAACGGTATGGTGCAGGGGACGGTGTTTTCGCACAAGGCTCAAATTTTAGGTTTTTTCAAGAACCAGAAAACCATATAATTTGACAAACTATAGTTCATTATGGTATACTTTTTTGGGTTTTAATATATTGACGAGATGGTAATGCTGAAAGAAAAAATATTAAAAATTTTAAAAAGCGAAACGGGTTCTTATATATTCTTCGGTCTTATGACAACGGCCGTTAACTATGCAAGCTTTATATTGTTTTTGCGGATTTTAGGTTACGAAAATGTTTTGACAGTAAATACAATTTCTTTTGTGATTGCAGTTGTTTTCGCTTATATAACAAATAAGATTTTTGTGTTTCACAGTAAAGCTTTCGGATTTAAAGTTTTGCTCAAAGAGTTCACATTCTTTATAGCCGCAAGGATATTTTCTTTTCTTTTTGAACAAGTGGGGCTATACATAAGCACGGATATGATAAATTTATCCCGTTTAAGCGTTTTAGGCCTAAACGGATTGGTGGTTGCAAAGCTTGTTTTGTCTTGTGCGGCTGTTTTGTTGAATTGGGTTTGCAGCAAATTTTTAATTTTCAAGTCAAACAAATAAATTTTTTAGGTTTTAAATTTAAGGAGATTGTATGAACTGGACCGAAATTACGGTGAGTGTGCCGCAGGAGTATACCGAAACGGCGGCAGCTATTGCTAATATGACTGTGCCCTACGGGATATACATTGAGGATTATTCCGACCTTGAACAGGGGGCTTGGGATATTGCCCATATTGATTTGATCGATGAGGAGCTTGTAGCAAAGGATAGGGATAATTCACTTATTCATATTTATATTTCAGAGTGTGACAATGCGGCCGAGGCTTTGCAGTTCTTAAAGGAAAGGCTCACGGCAGAGGGCGTGCCCTTTTATGTCAACTCTTTTGGGGTAAATGATGCCGACTGGAATGAAAATTGGAAAAAGTATTTCCATACAACCGAGATTGGCGCTCGGTTAGCTGTTGTTCCCAGCTGGGAGGAATATGAGAACAGCGAAAACCGCACTATATTGCAGATTGACCCCGGCGCCGCTTTCGGCACCGGAACCCACGCCACAACTTCGCTTTGCTTAGAGCTTTTGGAAGCCAATGTAAAGACGGGTATAGATATGCTTGATATTGGTTGCGGCAGCGGCATTCTCGCTATAGCATCGGTGCTGCTGGGGGCTAAAAAGGCTTTGGGTGTTGATATTGATGCACAGTCGGTAAAAACTGCGATGGAAAATGCCGAGATAAACCGCATTTGCGATAAAACCGAATTTATAGTGGGCGACTTAGCCGAAAAGGTCAGCGGAAAATATCAGGTTATTTGCGCAAATATCGTGGCGGATGTTATCATAAAGCTTTTGCCCGAAGTTGTAGAGTATATGACAGAGGATGCAATACTCATTATATCAGGAATTATTGATATAAGAAAAAACGATGTTCTCGCTGCTGTAGAGAAAAACGGATTTTATGTGGCAGAAGAGCGTTATCGCGACAATTGGTGCGCATTTGTATTACAACGGAGGGGAAATAATGCTTGAATTCGAGCAGTTGAATTTGAGGCTTCAGTCAAACGAAGAGGAGCTTCGCGACCTTAAAGATGCTTTAGGGTATGAAAGGTTGAAGCGTGAAATAGAGGAGCTTGAGGCCAAGGCATCGGCTCCGGGATTTTGGGATGATATGGAGAATTCCCAAAAAATCCTCCAAAGAACCGGCAAGCTTAAAAACACGGTTGAGACCTATGACAAAATGTGCGCTTCATACGAGGATTTGCTCGTTTTGATTGAAATGGGTGATGAGGAGGAAGACCTTTCTCTTGTTGAGGAGATAGAAACGTCTGTTGGTGAGCTTGAGGAAAGCCTTGCATCCTTAAGACTTCAAACACTTCTTACAGGGGAGTATGATAAAAACAACGCCATTCTCACCTTCCACGCAGGTGCTGGGGGCACAGAGGCGATGGATTGGGTTTCGATGCTGGTGAGAATGTACACCCGTTGGACCGAACGCCACGGCTTTAAGGTGAAAATGCTTGATTTTCTTGATGGGGATGAAGCAGGGCTTAAAAGCGCTTCTTTGCTGATAGAGGGAGACAATGCCTATGGTTATCTTCGCAGTGAATCTGGTATACACCGCCTTGTCAGAGTTTCTCCCTTTGATTCTTCAGGCCGCAGGCACACATCCTTTGCCTCCCTTGAAGTAATGCCTGAAATCACTGATGACACCGACATTGAAATCAGGGAAGAAGATATCAAGATGGATGTTTTCCGCTCGTCGGGTGCGGGAGGTCAGCATATTAACAAGACCTCCTCCGCAGTGCGTTTGACCCATATTCCCACAGGGATAGTGGTTGCCTGCCAAAATGAGCGAAGCCAGTTTCAAAACCGCGAGCAGGCGATGAAGATGCTGAAATCAAAGCTTTTAGAAATAAAAGAACGCGAGCATCTCGAAAAAATTGAGGATATAAAGGGCGTTCAAAAAGAGATCGCTTGGGGCTCACAGATACGCTCATATGTATTCATGCCATACACTTTGGCAAAGGATCACCGAACCGGTTTTGAATCGGGCAATATTAACGCTGTTATGGACGGTGACATTGACGGATTTATCAATGCATATTTAAAAGCATCATCAAAAGGCGAGCTTAGTAGTGCGGAGGGAGACGAAATATGAAAAGAATAATGAGCGCTGTTTCTGCTGTTTTAATTTTGATGCTTTTGCTGACCGGTTGCGGCGGCAAGGACAGAGTGCTTTTCCGCTCGGGCAGGCTTTCAAGGTATATCGACCTTGGAGATTACAAGGGAATACCTGTTGATACCTCTTCTGACACACATTTGGAATATGTTGATGAGGTTATAGAGAACGATATTAAAGGTCACGATTTGTATGAAAAGAAAACCGAAGGCAAGGTTGCAGACGGGGATACTGTAAATATAGATTATGTAGGCCGAAAGGACGGCATCCCCTTTGAGGGAGGAACCGCCGAAGGCTATGACCTTAAGATAGGCTCAGGCTCATTTATTGATGGGTTTGAAGATGGGCTAATAGATGTCACAATAGGTGACACGGTTGATTTAGAGCTTACATTCCCAGATGGTTATCAGGCCACAGAACTTGCGGGCAAGGATGTTGTTTTTTCGGTCAAGGTGAACTATGTAAAAACCGATAATGCACGCGAGCCCGAAGAGTATTATTCGGATTTGGACTTTGAAACCTATGAGGAATACCAAGAGGACATTACCGAAAGAGCCATAAAGAATTACCTTTTGGACACGGTGACCGCCAACAGCGAAGTGAAAAAATATCCTAAAAAAGACAAAGAGATAATGTACAAAAGCTACGAATTTGCGATGAATGAGGACACCACCAACTATTACGGAATGGACCTTAAAACCTATATAAAAAATTCGGGCCAAACCGAGGAAGAATTTAAAGAGGGCATTATCACTCAGCAGGTAGAGCCGATGATGGGCAGCCTGCTTATGTACTATGCCATCTTTGATAAAGAGAACATGACTGTAACCTCAAAGGAGGTTGACGCTGAGATAGAGGCAACCTTAGAGGCTATCACCGAAAAGGGAATAGACCGCGAATATCTGACCGACTATTTCGGGGAATACTATTTTGAGAGCATAGTAGTCAGCGAAAAGGTGCTTAAATTTATTTATGAAAATGCAAAAATTTCTTAAACTTAGGGCGGCTTAATGCCGCCTGAAATTTTAGACATTAGGGAGGTGTTTTTTTGCAACTTAAAATTCAAAACGGTGTAGTAGAGCTTTCGGGCGAGAGAATACTTAAAAATGTTAATTTTGAAATTAATGATAACAGCCGAATTGCTGTTGTCGGTCGTAACGGCTGCGGAAAAACCACCCTGCTAAAGCTTATTGCCGGAGAATATTCAATCTCGAAGTTGGATAGCGATACTGACAGTTATTTTGCGGTTTCGGGCAAGCCTAAAATAGGCGTGCTTTCTCAAATGACATTTTCGGACGAAAGCGTTTTAATGATCGACGAGATAAAAAGCGCCTATACCGAGATTTTGTCACTAAAAGCAGAGCTGAATTCGGCGCAACTTAAAATGGAGGCCGATCATAGCGAGGAAAATATCAGGGTTTATACAAATTTGCTAGATACCTACACAAATTTAGGCGGGTTCTATTTTGAAAGGGAATATGAATCGGCAATAAAGCACTTTGGGTTCACAGATGAGCAAAAGCGCCGCCCTTTATCTGAGTTTTCCGGCGGCCAGCGCACCCGTATCGCTTTTCTAAAGCTTCTGCTTTCAAAGCCTGATATACTTCTGCTAGACGAGCCCACAAACCACCTCGATATCGAAGCCACGCAATGGCTTGAGGAATACCTCAAAGAATATAAAAAAGCCTATGTCATAGTCTCTCACGATAGAATGTTCCTTGATAATGTCGCCGAAACCGTCTATGAGATAGAGGGTGGCAAAACATATAAATATTCGGGCAACTACAGCAAGTTCACAGAGAATAAAAAGCTTATTCGCGAACAGCAGGCAAAGGAATATCTTGCTCAAAAAAAGGAAATTGCGCGTTTGCAGGAGCTGGTGGATAAATTTAAATATAAGCCTACAAAGGCTGCAATGGCTCAGTCTAAGCTCAAGCAGATAGAAAGAATGGCGCCTGTAGAAGCCTCGATGGGCTATGATATGAGAACCTTTCACGCTGATTTTGACCCCTTAGACACAGGGGTTAAAGATATGCTTTCGGTAGAAAAACTCGGTGTGGGGTATGACAGTGTTTTATCGACCGTAACTCTTGAGGTTAAAAAAGGAGACCGCATTGGGATAATCGGTGGCAACGGTTTGGGCAAATCCACCTTTATCCGCACTATTATGGGTAAGGTGAAGCCGCTATCGGGAGAGTTTTGCTTTGCAGCAAGGGCAAGTGTTGGGTATTTTGATCAACAGATGGCGCAGTATTCTAGCGCCGCTACCGTTTTAGAAGATTTTATGACCGAGTTCCCACAGCTCACAGAAGGCGAGGCGAGAAGTGCGTTGGGGGCCTTTGTCTTCAGCGGAGACGATGTTTTCAAAACGGTTGATATGCTCTCGGGAGGAGAGAAGGTGCGGCTGGCGCTTTGCAAAATTTTCAAGAAAAAGCCTAATTTTCTGATTTTAGACGAGCCTACAAACCATATGGATATCGTCGGCAAGGAAACTTTAGAAGATATGCTTTCCGGCTTTTCGGGAACGGTTATTTTTGTATCGCATGACCGCTATTTTATAAAGAAAATTGCTACAAGTGTCTTAAGCTTCGAAAAGGGAGAGACGAGACTATACCCGTTTGGGTATGAGCAGTATCTTTCGATGCGAAAAAATGAGGCCACATATTCACAGGAGCCTGTAAGGATAAAAAAAGAGAAAAAGAGCTATACCACCCCCGCTAAAGAGAAAGCAAAGAGGGAGAGGGCAATAAAGAAAGCCGAGGAAAAAATAGCTCTGCTTGAAGGGCAGATAGCAGGTGTCTGCGAGGAACTGACGAGGGAAGACAACCTCTCTGACTATCTAAAACTGGCCGAGCTTCAAAGCCAGCAGGAGGCGCTCGAGACAGAACTTGGCGCTGTTTTAGAGGAATGGGAGCGGCTTTGCGAGGAGGAGTTTAGCGCTACTTGACAGCGAAATATATAAATGTTAAAATGATACTGCTTAGCAAAGGCTGGCGGTATCATTTTTTAGATGATTTAAACCGGAATAGAGGTGTGATTCCTCTGC